>JASFIU010000470.1:0-4064 GCA_050122495.1 Desulfobacterales bacterium
TCTTTTTCGGCCTGCAGCGGATCCCCTGTGCGGCCCGAAGGCAGTCTGCGATAAAAAGCCGGGTAGACATCAGCGCGGATCGGCTCCTTACAACTGGAACAGGGAATCAGTTCAAAGGTGTTGATCGTCTCAGCACGGATCGGAGTTTTGCACCGGGTGCAGGTAATCACAAACGACTCCTTTAATAAGATTTCAGATTGCGGATTGCGGATTGCGGATTCAAAACATATAGACTCCCCGAGATTTCAATCCGCAATCCGCAATCTGAAATCCGCAATCAATTTTACTCCAACGCTCCATCACTCCATGGGAAAGGTTCCTATGCTCTTATCACGCGCGTATCACAGATTCGATCGTGAAGGGCGCGCTTTTGGTCATCAAAACCGGCCATAATGTAGCCGATACAGAGAATCAGCCCGCTGATGTATTTTGCAAAATGGCGCCCCACAGATCTGGCAAAGCTAACCTGAGTGCTGTCGGCCACAACGACCTTTAATTTACAGGCCATTTTACCCGGCGTCGCTGCATATTTTCCCACAAACCAGGATTCATACGCGGCCGGTATGATAAAATTGAGAAGCATGGAGAACAATTGAATGATGGCAAATACCGCCGGCCGCTCAATAGAAAACATGCCCATAAACGAAAGGGGCAGATAAACAATGGACGTACCAATGGCCAAAATGATCCAATCAATAAACCAGGCGCCGAAACGGATCCAAAAGCCGGCATATTCCATCGCACCGGCAACGGTCACACCTTCTTTGATTTTTTGGACAAAAATCGGCTTGCAGGTGGCGCAGACCCATGCATCTTCGAACCGAATCATATCATCCGCAGCAAAGACCTGTCCGCATTCTGAGCACTGTGACTGTCGGCTGGGTGCGGCCGGCTGCACCGATTCGGAATCACCCTGAGTCTTGCGCCGCACATAAAGGCCCAATTCTTGCCAGGCGGACATGCCGGGTTGCCAAACCAGGGTTTGGGAATTGATTTTTTTAGCTTTGATGAGCGTCTGAAGCTCGGTTTTGTCGATGGGACCCACCTGACGATCCCCATCGGCGTAATATAAATTCATGGTCGCCTCCGGTTCGCTTTCAGGGCTTTAACATAAGCCTAATATACTGATATATGAGTCTATATCGGCCAAAGGCGTCATAAACTTAACCCGTACTGCCCTGATTGAGCGCCAGCGCTCAATCAGGTGTTATTTGTTATCGGTTATTCGTTATTTGAAATAGAAGAATAAGACGTGGCGTGGTCGTATTGAAGGATTTACCAATAACCAATAACAAATAACCAATAACACTAAACAATAGGGCCTATTTTAGCACAGATTCGAGTATTAGGCTTCATTTTTTGGGGAAAGGGGTAGTTCTGGATTAATGTAAAATTTGGCTGAGAAAGAGCTTGGTGCGCTCGTGCTGGGGATTTTCGAAAAATTCCTCAGGTGTGTTTCCTTCTACTATCTGGCCAAAATCCATAAAGAGCACCCGGTGCGCCACGCTTTTGGCAAAACCCATTTCGTGACTGACCACGATCATGGTCATGCCTTCCCGGGCAAGTTCGATCATCGCGTCCAGCACTTCCTTGATCATCTCCGGGTCAAGTGCAGATGTAGGCTCATCAAAGAGCATTATTTTCGGCGACATACAAAGACTGCGCGCAATGGCGACCCGCTGCTGCTGACCGCCTGATAGCTGACCGGGATATTTCTTGGCTTGTTCTGCAATTTGGACCTTCTCAAGATTATACATGGCTGTTTCTTCGGCTTCTTTCTTGGGGACCTTCCGAACCCATATGGGTCCCAAGGTGAGGTTCTCGAGGATGGTCAAATGCGGAAACAAATTAAAATGCTGAAACACCATGCCCACTTCGGTCCGGATTCTCTCGATATTCTTGAGGTTATTGGTCAACTCAATTCCGTCAACAATGATTTGGCCGCGCTGATGTTCTTCCAAACGATTGATGCAGCGAATCAGGGTTGATTTCCCGGAACCTGAAGGACCGCAGATAACAATCCGCTCTTTTTTATTAATGGTCAGATCGATGCCTCGCAACACATGAAAATCGCCATACCACTTGTGCATATCACTGATTTGGATCATGGGTTCCTCCACTGCCTGCATGTCGGAACTTTTTGCTTTATCCTCGTTCATCTGATACCTCGTCTTAAGAATGAGTCATCCGGACGAGCCGGTAGAAATAATCTCACGCAAAGACGCTAAGACGCCAAACTTATCTAAAATAAAGATCCAAAAAAATCTTTCTTTGCGAGCTTTGCGGCTTTGCGTGCCGTAATTATCATTCAACGCAATTTCAAAAAAAGAAAAAAATCGAAAACCGATCAATGTTCCTCGGTTGACAATTCCCTTTCCAGCTTTCGGCTGTAATTGGCCATGGAGAAACAGCCCAAAAAGTAAAGAATCGCGACGAAAATATAGGCCTCACGACTGAATCCCATCCATTCGGGATTGGAAAGCGTAGCCTGCGTGGTTTTAAGTAAATCCCAGAGCGCAATAATCACCACCAGAGACGTATCTTTAAATGCGGAAATGAGTATACTCACCGTCGGTGGTATCACAATTTTTAGAGCCTGGGGCAAAATAATCAACCGCATGGTCAGAAAATAGTTTAAACCAATGGATTCGGCGGCTTCATATTGCCCGCGCGGCATCGCCTGCAAACCACCGCGCACGACCTCGGCAATATAAGCGGCCGTGAAAAGAGTTATGGCGACTAAAGCCCGCAGTATCGTCGGGAAGTTAACACCTTCGGGCAGGAATAGGGGGAGGATAAACGACCCCATAAATAGAAGGCTGATCAAAGGCACGCCGCGGATTAGCTCAATGTAAACGACACACAGCCATTTTACGATCGGCATTTTGGACTGGCGCCCCAGCGCAAGAATGACGCCCAGGGGATATGCAATCGTAAGACCAAAAACGGATAATAACAGTGTCAGGGGTAAACCGCCCCACTGGGTGGTTTCCACCGAAGATAACCCCAAGAGCCCTCCCCTCATGAGGATTCCCATCACCACCAGGCCGATGATCCAGGCATAGCCTAAAAACTTGGTCCAGTGATTGCGATCGCGACTGTAAAACAACAGGCCGCACAGGATCAGGATGGCAATCAGCGGCCTCCAGTGTTGATCATGTGGAAAGAAGCCGAAAAGGATAAACCGAAAATTGGTCGCAATAATAGACCAGCAGGCACCATCGGCATCCCGACAAACCGCTCCGGTTGTATTCCAGACACTGTCAATAAAGACCCAGCGGACAAGGGGGGGAACGACCTCCCACATGAGGTACAGCGTTAAGATCGTCAGCAGGGAGTTAAACCAACCATTGAACAAATTGGCTCTCACCCACCCAATGACACCCACACTGGTTACCGGGGGTTTTAACTCTTCTGCCGCTGTCTCTTGAACGTAAGCTTCCATTGGCTCCTTATCTTTCAACCAGTTTAACTTTTTTGTTGTACCAGTTCATAAAAGCAGAAGTCGACAAACTGAAAACAAGATAAACGGCCATAATCAAAGCCACGCCCTCAATGGATTGCCCGGTTTGATTCATGGTCGTATTGGCAACTGAAACAAAATCCGGAAATCCGATGGCCACCGCCAGAGAGCTGTTTTTGGTCAAATTCAACATCTGACTGGTCAACGGAGGTATAATCACCCTCAAGGCCTGGGGTAAAATTACCAGATTTAAGACCTGACTTGGTCTCAAGGCAATCGACATTGCGGCTTCGCGCTGTCCCTTGCTGACGGATTGTATGCCGGCCCGCACGACCTCAGCCACAAAAGCGGCCGTATAAAGCACCAGGCCTAAAAGCAACGCAATGAACTCAGGGCTAAGGGTGACGCCCCCCTTAAAGTTAAAGCCCGTCAGTTCAGGCACACTCATTTTCAACGGCGCTCCGAAAGCCAGCCAGGCAATCAAGGGCAACCCGATGATAGCGCCGACCGATACCCGGAAAACCGGAAGGATCTTGCCGGTTAAATCCTGCCGTTTTTTAGCCCAGCGCCGGAAAAAATACACCCCGATACAGGCCAAAAA
>JASFIU010000471.1:0-4050 GCA_050122495.1 Desulfobacterales bacterium
TCTGGAGTTTGCCTGCGCGGCAGCGGGTGCCAGGTTGATCGTCGTTTTAGGTCATACGGAGTGCGGGGCGGTCAAAGGAGCCTGTGACGATGTCGTCATGGACAATCTATCCCAGACGCTGGCCAACATCAAGCCGGCGGTGGCCGCCGTGCCCGGATATGATTCCGACCGATCATCGCAGAACGATAAATTTGTCCGGGCCGTAACATTTAAAAACATAGCACTGTCCGTTGCAGGTATTCGCGAGCGCAGCCCTATTTTACGGGAGATGGCCGACAAGGATCGAATCGGGTTGACTGGTGCTATGTACGATGTTCATAACGGCAAGGTGTCCTTTTTATAGTTTCCCATAACTTAATTCCATTAAAGGAGGTATTCAAAGTGAAATTAAACAGATTAGGGCAGGACATATTCAAAATTCTTTTGTTTTTCCTCGTCATTTTAACATTCGCCGGGCTCAATAGTTGCGCCACCGGCCCTATGCAGGTCGCTCCGGAAGATCGGATCCTTTTGACCCCGGACAAGCCCCAGCAAGGAACCTGGCAATCACAATTTGCCATCCTGGAGTATGAGGTCGTTAAGCAGAATGGCTACGTTGGATTAATCATCGATGGGAGAACCACGCGAACCCTCGAACAAATAGTGGTTTGGTTGTTATTTCTTGATGAGAAAGGAAAGCTTATAGAAAGGGAAACCGTCTTTAATTCCGGATTCCGGACGCAAAGAACACGGGCCAGACGGATGCAAGGCACGATTGAGAGAGCCTTCGAAGTACCAAAGGGAGCCAAATACGTAGCTTTTCAAGCGATAAAACAGCCTTATAGAGGCAGCCAATAACAACAGATTGAAATTTTAAGCGTTATAAACAGCATGCACGGTGGCCGCCACTCATCGCGTTCGGGCTGATATTGCCAAAGACAGAGAAGAGGAACTGCAGAAAGTGCTGGTAGGATAAGATCTTCCTCCTGACGACAGCCTGGGTGTTTGCAAGCGTCTCTCCGGATTATACGCCTGTTCATCAAGGGCCTGGCCATATGGAGGAAATCACCCTGTTGAAATCGGCGCTCAACGGAATCAAACCGGGAACCGAAGCCTTCCTCCCCTCACCCATGAACTTGGGCCGAGCGGTAATCGGTGAAGCTTTTCAACGCTCAATAAATACTCTCAGATTGCGACTGTATACCGAGTGTTGAAGCTTTTGCAGGGCGCGGGCCTCGATCTGGCGGATGCGCTCGCGGGTGAGATCAAACTCCCGGCTGATTTCATCCAGGGTGTGATCGGTCTTCTCACCGATTCCAAAGCGCATTCGCAAAATCTTCTCTTCCCGTGGGGTCAACATGGCCAGGACCTTGCGTGTTTTCTCCGCCAGGTTGCGGCTGACTGCCGAGCGAAAAGGATCTATACAGTTAGCGTCCTCGATCGCTTCGCTCAGAAAGCGTGTCGCCTCAGAATTCAGGGGTGCGTCCAGTGAAAGCGGTTCCCCCGCAATTGCCAAAATCCGGTCACCGGTCTCAAAGGGGATCCCGGTATTGCCGATTATTTCTTCGATATTGCTGTTTCCGTTTTTCTTAATCCGCATAAAGTCTGACGTTTTTTCGAGTTTGCGGTACTGATCTCTAATGTGAATCGGCAGGCGGATTGTTCGCGAATGGTTATATATGGCGCGTAAAATCGCCTGCCGGATCCACCAGACCGCACAGGTACTGAAACGCGTCCCGCGACGATAGTCAAAGCGGTTGGCGGCCCGCATCAAACCGATGTTGCCTTCCTGGATCAGATCGATTAAGTGCATTCCACGCCAGGCGTACCGTCTGGCAAAGTTGACCACCAGGCGCAAATTGGCCTTTATCAGTTCACTTCGGGCCGCATTGACCATAGCACGGCGCACCTGAATGCGCGAAAGCAGGTGGCTCGCGGTCTGATCCCTGGATTCGGTGGAAGCTTCCCGTTCACAGATCTGCTTTTCAATGTCATCAATCACACAGGGCTCAAACCGCCATATATCCAAAAGATTGAAAATCTGATCGCGGTGCCGATTTTGCTTTTCTTCGAGGTGCCGCTTTTCACCCGGCTGCAACCCGGCGGCAGATAGCTTCTTTCGAACGGTTTTGACAGCCGTATGCAGTGTTTTAAGCCGTCGGGTGGTCTTTAAAAATAAAGTGATTTTATCCCGTAAAGTGATCGCTTGTCCCCGTCTGTGAATGTGCATCAGGATTTTGCCGGCCGCCTGCTGGCCGCTGTTAATCTGAAAACCCAGGTTGATCATGTAGTCCACCGTGATCGATGATTGCAGGAGGACCCGCAATATTTCCTGCTCGGCGTTTTCGATCTGTTTGGCAATCTCAACCTCCTGCGCACGGGTTAAAACATCGAAACGGCCAATTTTTTTTAGATAGCGGCAAACCGGATCGCTGACTGCACCCCGATCAGGTGAATGATCAGCAGAAAAAGGCTTAAGATCGTCGTGATCGGGTTCGGCGTTACTTCGGTTCTTGAAGCACGGCTGCACTTCGTTATCCCTGGTAGCCGCATCAATTTGCCTAAATGAGGCTTCGATTGGTTTCGGGGATAAATCGCATTTTTCACGCCCATTACTATTTTGGCTGCATATCGCGGATTTTGTGGCCATCTGAAAAAATCTCCCTTTTTTACTGCTTCTGTAACGATTTAAGCCTGTCGCGAATATAGACCAGGAAGTTAATCCTGAGATGACGGGAAGATGACCAAAATGTCATATTCAATGCACTTTAGCGTGCAACAGTTTCATTTTAATCAATTGAGAAAAGTCGATCTTGCTGAATTTAGAGCGGGAAAAAAGTGGGGGATGGGAATTTTTTAACACGGGGTGAGCAATGTTCACAGAGCGTTACGGCCGGGTTTAATCGGCGGCGGCATCAGTCGCAGGGCGTAGCGGTTACGAGAATCTGAAAAATTTCAGAGTGCTGTTTTTCGACAGCCCATTTTGAGGCTGTTTTACCTTTGCGATCGACCGCTCGAACATCGGCACAGTTCGCCAGAAGTATACGGACCACTTCTGCATGTCCCTGTTTGGCCGCTAGGATCAGCGCCGTATTGCCGGAGCGATCCTTTGCTTTAACGTTAGCCCCGGAAGCAATTAACAGTTCAACCACACCGTTATAGCCGTCTGCTGCCGCAAACAGCAGGGCGGTTTTTCCTTTATTATCTTTGGCATTCACGTCGGCGCCGGCAGCCAGCAGTTGCTTAATGATGTTTCCGTGCCCGTTTATGGCACCGAAAATCATAGCGGTGGCGCCGGTATTGTTTCTGAGGTTTACCTTCGCTTCGCTCGTCAACAATACATTCATGATACCGCGGTAGCCGAATTGGGCAGCCATCATCAGCGACGTCCAGCCTGCATTTTCCTGAGCATTCACGCTGGCTCCCCTGGCAACCAGTTCCTCTACAATACGGCGGTGCCCTTCATAGACTGCTTTCATCAATGCGGTCCAGCCGTCGTGATCTTTGGCATCAACCGGGACACCCCGGCCCAGCAATTCTTTGACTTTATCCATTTGACCCAATTCAGCAGCCTCTAGCAGCGAATTCGACGGCTCGGCTGCGTAAACCCGGCCAACCGTTAGCATGATGCCGGCGGACAGAAATACAATGAGGAGTGAACGCACAGCCGTTGAACGTGACATATCCATGATTCAATCTGTGGGGGATTGTTCGGGGCAATATTCTTCGATGGTTTCTTCCAATTTCTGCGAATAATCTTCGAGCTTTGTTTTGGTTTCTTCAAGTTCTTCGATCATCGTTGACTTCTCAAATTCCCGGGCCTCGACTTTTACCAGCATCATACCGAAAGATTCGGCTAATTCTGCCAGTATAGCCGGATAGCGGCCTTTTTTGGAAAGCTCGAATAATCGTTCCGAATCAGATTTATCATAATTTCCGGATGCAATTTTTTTGCAGCAAGCATTCAGCATGTCAAACAAATCAAGGTAATAGCGTTCAAAATCCATTTTTGTTTTCCTTTCTAATAAAAGGTCCTCAATTGCCAACCACCGAATCTGCGCGTATCAAAAG
>JASFIU010000472.1:0-4024 GCA_050122495.1 Desulfobacterales bacterium
TTATTGCTCTAATTCAACGAACCGCCTGCCCTTAACCCGCAAAAGGTAAAGCTGTTTTTGCGCCTCGCCATTTTCATCAAAATAGGTCGGTCCGGTGATTCCGGAAAAATCGGAGAGATTTATAAGCTCATTTTTCAGCTCACTTTTAAAACGAAGATCGGGCTGAACGAGCACGTTGAATAGCATCATGGCCGAATCGTAGACAATCGCCTCAATAAATCCGGGTTTCTCCTCGTAAGTTTCCTCAAATGTTTTGACAAAATCTTGAACAGCAGGGGCCGCGCTTCCGCCAAAAAAACCATCGGGCATTATGGCGCCTTGAACATATTGAGGTGCCATTTTAATCAAGGTATTCGAATGCCATAGATTCGTACCCAGAAGATAAACATCTTTAACGTCGTAAAAAGCCAGCTGCGGAATAATCAGCCCGACCGTCTTGGGTGAATCCGGTATGAAGATCGCATCAAAATCAACAATTGCTTCCGGTTCTTCTTCCTCCCCATTTTTCTGCTGATTATTTTCGTCCCCGTCATTCTGGCCAAAGAGTTGGTCCGAATCTACCCGTGCATTCAGCAGTCTCTCATCTTCTATTTCAGTGCTAAAATCGGCAACTTCCTTTAAATCCTCAGGAATTTGATAGTACAGCCCGACCAGTTTTTTAATGGGATCAGCGAAATCCGTATGCTCCGGGTTGTACGCTTCAAGGCCGACGACCTTGCCTCCATTCTCGACTAATCGATCCCAGAATAAATTCATGAAGGTGATGCCGTAATTTTCATCCGGATAAAGAATCGCAAATCGATTCAGGCCGAGTGATGCGGTGGTGTAATCGGCAATGGCATTTACCTGCATTTCCGGGGTAATAAAATTCCTAAAAACATAATCGCCAATAGAGGTAATGTTGTCTTTCTGGGTCAAGGTTATGATCGGAATTTTATGTTCTTGAGCTGCCGCTGCGGCGACCTCAGCAGTAACAATGGGTCCGATTATGGCCGCAACTTTTTCGTCGATCAGTTCCTGCATTGCCATCCGTGTCTGATCGGGGCTGCCGCCCGAATCTTTAACAACGATATTCATTTGAGGACCATCGGTTTGGGCGCTAAACCGGTCCAAAGCAAGTTCAATGCCTTTCAAAGCCCGGTAACCGACGGCTTGATACACGCCGCTAAGCGGCAGGAGGCAGCCGATGGTATAACGGTTAAACAGTGCGCTTTGTTTGATCTGTAGAAGTAGATCTTCAGCCCAGGATGCATTTTCGTGCTCGGGGAATCGATCCAAAAAATTTTCCAGGGCAATGAGCGCATCATCATATTTTTCCTCCATGGCGTAATTTAATCCCAGCTGAAACATCAGGTATGCTCGGGGCTCCTCTTCATCCATTTCATCTATCAGTCTCAAAATTTGCGCCGAATCCAGCTGGTTAATGGAAGCCTTAATTTTCTGAGTGATGGAATCCTGTTCAAATTCCGTAGCCCGCTGCCATGCTTCCAGGTAATATTTTAACGCATCCGCCGGCGATTCCAGCCCCATGTAGGCATCACCCACCAGGGCATAGGTCTGAAAGACGTGAAACTCCGAATCGACGCTCCTTAAAACATCGGAAGCACGGTCGATGACTTCCGGATAGTTTGCCTCTTGATAGTAGGCGTACAGTATCCCCACTTGGGCATACGGATTAAACGAACTCCTGGGGTATTCCGAGATCAGACGCATATAGGCCCGGCGCGCCTCCTCATATTTTCCCAATATCGAATTGATTTTTGCGATTTTCATCAACGCCGCAGGCGCCAGAGATCTCTCCGGATACTGATCCACATAACTCCTGTATGCATCCAGGGCCTCAGGGTAGTATTCGGCCGCAAACATTTCCTCCGCCGCGATAAAAAGATTATCTTCAACGCCAATAGAATGTGGGTCGGTGGGAGCCGGCGGCTTCGACGCGCATGCACCCAAAACCAAAAGAAAACACACAAGAATCGTAACGCGATTTGCATTCATAGATCGTAGCTGCCTCTCCAAAATATGGACGATAACCCCGGGGGGAGTTATTTGTTATTTGTTATTCGTTATTGGTGAATCGCAAAAAAGTATAAAACTAGTTCTTATATATCATCAATCAGAAAAATATAAAATATGGCAAACATCAAATTCTAATAACCATTAATAAATAACTATTAACCCCTAATTGAGCAATTTTTGCTCAATTAGGGAGCTAGTCTTCGTCCCGATACCTCTGCTGTACCGCGCGAAGGAGATCAAGGCTGGAAAAAAATATTTCTACCAGTTCCGGATCAAAATGGCGGCCGGATTCTTCCTCGACCTTGGCAAGTACTTCGGATTCGTCCCAGGCTTCTTTATATACACGCACGGTAGAAAGCGCATCATACACGTCTGCCAGTGCGACAATTCGCCCGTAAAGCGGGATCTCATCTGCTTTTTTCCCCATCGGCCGACCGTCGGATTGTTCAAATCCGTCCAGCACTGCGCCGGTTTGAACATCCACATGGCCCGGATAACCCTTTCCGTCCCAGCGTTCATGATGATTTAAGGCCACCTCGCCCGCAGCCCCGTCAAAGTCCGACTGAAGATCTGAAAACAACTGAGCCCCCAGCACCGTATGCTGTTTCATGATTTCATATTCTTCTTCATTAAAGCGACTGGGCTTTTTGAGGATCAGATCCGAGATTGCAATTTTGCCAACGTCATGAAGCATCGCTGCCATCCGCAGGAGATCCCGATGTTTATCAACTTCCTTCTGGTTTAAATTCCGCTTCCTGGCCCATTTTTCATAGAGTTCCACTGCATAGCCGCCGACACGGTTTACATGCGCTCCGGTCTCCTTGGGATCCCGCATCTCTGCCATCCGAATCATTCGCAGCAATATCGAACGCGTCATCTGAGCACGTTCCAGTGCAACCGCTGCGATACTCGCGAAGTGCAGCATCATCTTCTCGTCACTTTGAGAAAAGGCAATCACCCGTTTAGCCTCATCTTCGGCATTAATAATTTGAAGAATACCGATAATATCATTATTATGGTTTTCCAGCGGGATCGTTAAGCTCGATCGGGTAGTATAACGCGTTTTTTTATCGAATTCCTTGCTGAAATGATACGGGCGGGCGGGGTCGATCGAATAAACATCGGGCAGATTGAGTGGTTTGCCGGTAGCGGCAACGTATCCGGCAATGCTTTCCTCATTGATCGGGATATGGAACGTAGAATAGATAAGTTTTTCCCCGTCAGCAAGGCGCTGTTGAAGGGTGTCATTCTGGGTGTAGGTGAAGTGAAGCATGTCTTTATCCCGGATGTAAATGGAGCCCGCATCCGCATTGACGAACCGCCGTGCCTCGGTGAGAATTCGTTCCATCAGAATATCAAGGTCTTGGACCCTGTTGAGATCAACTCCCAGCGTCGCCAGAGTATCCAGTTTATCTTTTTCGCTTAACATAGCAGCTCCCTTTCTGTTGAAATAGCTTCTAGACGTGGTTTCAAAATCTCAGATCAGGTTTCCCGCTTAAATGCGGGATTGCATGTCTTGATTTTAACAAATTAATGTGTGCATCAAGGGCCCGCTGACGCGGGAATACATGGCTATATAAGAAAATTAAAGTAAGCATCAAGACGCAGCAAGGTAGCCATTTGAGCCTTTTGAGCTCCTTCGTATAAATAGGATCAGTTGCGAAATCCCGCTCGGTATTGCGGGGATTGAGCCCTTTAAACATTCTTTTAATGTGATGCGAAATCCCGCTTCATTTAGCGGGAAGATGGGGTCTTGAAACGACTTCTAATAATATATAACCAGTGGCGATACAATATGAAAGAAAAAACCGGATAAAAAGAAATTAAAATTGTTTAAAGTAAATCTTATTTTGGTCGAAATTTAAATTAGAGTGGGCATCGTTGCCACAGGTTTCAAATCGCATTCCGAAATCCGGCGGGTTACCAATTGCAGATCGTGAAATGGAGGGCCCGGGTTTTTATTCTCAAATTTGCAATTGAACGCCATATATGATAAATAACTATA
>JASFIU010000473.1:0-4024 GCA_050122495.1 Desulfobacterales bacterium
AAGATCCTGCGAGGCTTAGGAAAAATCAAATAGAGTGAACGCAGGTTTTTGCTTGACTTCCGGGAAGCATTAGGCTAGCTTAGTTCAAATTCTGAAATTTAGTTTCATATTATGAAACTACTCTGACATTGTCAATATCGGTATCCTTGCTGGCACTGATTGGTTCTCGTTTTAGATAGCAATACGTTTCTGACCCTTATGCATGACTCCAAACATTTATTTGGAAGTTGCAATCTATGTAAAAAATCTTTGCATTGACATTATTTTCAAATGTTTTATACAAGCATAGATTGGATTAACGATTAAAGCCTTTTGCGGATTCCCTAAAATCATTGTAGATTATGGAAGGAGGTGAAAGCGAACATTCATAGAAGTAATTTGATGCTCCATCCTTAAAAACAACTGCAAAGGAGGCAAGCGACCAATGAAAAAGAAATTTTTTTTAATTTCACTCTGCATGGCTATGTGCATCAATCTGGCACTCCTATTTCCGTATATAACTCCGCCGGCGCAGTCCGCGGATCCAATCAAAATAAAAATCGCCAATTTCTTCCCGCCCCCAGCCCAGCAATCAAAAATCACCGAACAATTTGGTAAAGATCTAGAGCAGCGTTCCGGCGGCAGGATAAAGGTCCAATATTTTGCCGGGGGTTCCCTGCTCAAGGCACCTGCTATTTTTAAGGGGATCGAGTCGGGAATCACCGATATCGGATATGCGCATGTTTATTACACCCCCGGACGCTTTCCGGCATCTGAAGGCATCGGGTTGCCCCTTGGCGCTCCCAGTGCCTTTGTCGGCGCCCATATGGCTTGGGACTTCTACCAGCAATTCAAGCCCAAAGAATGGGATAAAGTGAAGTTGCTGGCCCTGCACGGCAATGCTCCCAGCATGATTATCTCCAAAAAACCGGTGAAAAAGCTGGAAGATATGAAAGGTATGGCCATCCGGGCCCCGGGAGTCCCCGGTGAAATAATCAAAGCTCTGGGCGGAAATCCCACCCCGACACCCATGATGGAAGTTTACGACTCTTTAGCCAAAGGAGTTAACGAAGGAGTCTATGCACCGTATGAAACCCTCAGGGTCTTTCGATTTGCAGAGGTGTGCAAACATGTCACCGCCGCCTGGCAGACGGGTAATCCTTTCGCCTTTTATCTGGCCATGAACAAGCGCAAATATAACAGCCTGCCGCCGGATCTCAAAGAGCTCGTGGATACCCTCAGCGGGGAATATCAGGAACGCTACGCCTTGATGTGGAACGGGATCGAAACGGCCGGCAAAGCTTTCGGCCTGACAAAAGGCGTGACCTATTATGAGCTCTCCGACCAGGAAGCCGCCCGCTGGATAAAGGCAGTGGAACCCGTTGTTGCGAATTTTATCAAGAAAATGACGGGTAAAGGATATTCTGAGTCAGAAGCTAAGGCCATGGTCGACTTTATGAGGGAGCGGATCGAATACTGGTCCAAAATGCAGATGACATACAAGATTCCATCGCCCACCGGTCCTGCGGGAATGCGGCCGGAAGCCTTGGTTCTTAAATAGATATTAAATTAACAGGTTCCCCCCACCTCGACCCTATCTTTGGGGTCGAGGATGGGATTACATAAAGTTTAGGTTTCAGGTGTCAGTGTTCAGGTGTGAGTTCTTGCAGTAAATTCTGACACCTGACACCTGAAACCTCAAGTAGATTTACAGGGTATATTTAGTTTTTCTTTTCAAAACGTGTTGTAAGAAAAGTTTTAGGGTTTTAGTGGATAGGCCGGTGACAGGTCATGTTGGATAAATTCGAAAAATTCAATCGAAGGCTTAGCGAAGGGGCTCAGTGGGTCGGACTGGCTGCGCTTTTATTGATTGTCGTTCTGACCTGTGTGGATGTGGTGGGCGCCAAAGTATTTCGCGCCCCCGTTTTCGGCGCCCTGGATGTTGTCATACTGGCCCAGTTGATTGCGGTTTCTTTTGCAGTTGCGATTGCGCTGATTATGGGCAGACACGTTTCGGTGGAGTTCTTCATAATGCTCTTGCCAAAGCGCCTCCGGTCCGGCATTGAGTGTGTCGTCAATTTACTGGGCCTGGGCCTTTTCATCGTAATTGTGTGGCAGCTTTTCGTATACGGGTATGGCATGCAGGTCGGCGGAGAGGAATCTATGACTGCAAGGATCCCCCTGGCGCCCTTTGCTTACGCCGCTGCCGTCGGTATCATCCCGGTCTGTTTGATTTACTTGCAAAAATTACTAACCTCCATCATAAAGATGGTAAAAAATGAGTCCTGAGACAACCGGTATTGTCGGCATCGCTGTTCTGCTGTTCCTGTTCTTGCTCAGAATGCCTGTTGGTTTTGCCATGGCATTGGTCGGTGTGGTCGGGTTTGCCTATTTGAGCGGCTTTGAATCGGCGCTGGCGCTGCTGGCACAGGACATCTACGAAACGTTTTCTGCTTATACACTTTCCGTCATCCCCATGTTTATTCTGATGGGGACATTTGCCTTCGCTTCGGGTATCAGCGAGAGATTATACCGCACCACCCATGCCTGGGTGGGCTCCCTCCGCGGAGGACTGACAATCGCTACCGTTCTGGCCTGCTCCGGTTTTGCGGCGATCTCCGGTTCGACAGCCGCAACTGCTGCCACCATGGGTAAAATTGCCCTTCCGGAAATGCGAAAATACAAATATGATAACACCCTGGCAACCGGGTGCGTGGCATCTGCCGGGACGCTGGGGATTCTTATTCCGCCCAGTACCGTACTGATTGTCTATGGGATTCTGGTGGAGGAGTCCATCGGAAAGCTTTTTATCGCCGGTATCCTTCCGGGCGCACTCCTCAGTCTGGCTTTTGTGGTCACGGTGGCTTTGCTATGTTTCCGCAATCCCGAACTTGGCCCTCCCGGACCGTCGACCACCTGGAAAGAAAAGATCAGGGCAACAGGCGGCATCGTTGAAGCGGCCATTCTTTTTTGCCTGACCATCGGCGGGTTGTTTCTGGGATGGTTCAGCCCCACCCAGGCGGGCGCCATTGGCGCCGGGGGGGCTTTGGTCATCGGGCTTGTCAGAAGAAAACTGAGCTGGAAAAGCTTTTTCGATGCCGGCAGGGAAGGGCTGCAAACCGGCTGTATGGTCTTATTCATCATTACCGGAGCGACCGTATTCGGGCATTTTATGGCCATGTCCACGATCCCTTTCATCCTGGCGGATTGGGTCGGGAACCTCCCGGTTGACCGCATGGTGGTCATCGGCATCATTATTTTTATTTACTTTCTCGGCGGCTTTTTTATGGACTCCATGGCACTGATCGTAGTGACGGTTCCCATTTTTTATCCGGTTGTACAGAAACTGGGCTTCGATCCGATCTGGTTCGGGGTCATGATGGTTCTGGTCGCCGAGATGGGGGTCATCACACCACCTGTTGGTGTGAATGTATTCGTCATCAAAGGAATTGCGCCGGATGTGCCCCTTTTTGTTATCTTCAGAGGAATATTGCCCTTTCTGGTGGCGCTGATAATTGTGACCTTTATCATTTTATTTGTACCGCAGATTGCGACCTTTCTGCCAAGCCTCGTCAAATTCTAGCTAAATAAAATTTGCCCATGCACCATCGTTTCTTATCCTGTTTAACCATACTCTCCACATTTTCTTATAAGGTGAAAGCATGGAAATCAAAAAAGTCGTGTGTATTCAATGCCACAATGCCTGCAGGCTGACTGCGACAGTCGACAATGGCAGACTCATCTCGGTGGAGCCTGATGAGGATTTTCCGGGAACCAAATCATCGTATCCGATTACCAAGGGCTGTCCCCGTAGGCGCAATGTGATTGAGTATTTTTATCATCCCGGCCGTTTGAACTACCCTTTGAAGCGTGTTGGCGGGAAAGGGGAAAACCGGTGGCAGGAGATATCATGGGACGACGCCTTCGTTGAGATCGGAGATCGAATGAAAGCGATCATTGCGCAACACGGTCCTGAAGCCATTGCCACCACCAGCGGCACCGGCAGGACCCATGACGAAATTAGACAACGGTTTTTTAACCTACT
>JASFIU010000474.1:0-4021 GCA_050122495.1 Desulfobacterales bacterium
TATTATTCCGGGTCCCATCTGGTCGCTGATCGGGTATGCCCTGATTCTATGGCTGCTGCCTTTTGCATGGCAACAAAAAGGCAGAGATGGGCGCATGTGGTCCTTGCTCATGTTGATCGCCCTCGCGTACACTGCCGTCAGCATCGCTCTGGCAGCTGTCTCCGCTTATATGATCGGCAGCTATTGCATCCTGTGTATCCTGATTTATTTCGTCAATCTTTTCCTTTTATGGTATGCCTGGCTGATTCGCAGACGGTTCGATTCCAGCGGGTTTGTTGACGGTATCCGCAACGATTGGCTGTTTCTGTGGCAGTACAGACGAAAATTTCTTTCCGGATTTACCGTTTTCTCGGTGGCCGTAATTCTCGTCATTGTCCTGCTGCCGCCATACTGGCGCCTGGCCCCCGAACCACTGTCGCCCGGGATGGCTTATGGGTTGACCACCGACGGCCATCCCTGGTTCGGAGCTGAAGATCCTGAGATTGAAATTGAAATGTACAGCGACTACCAGTGCTTCCAATGCAAAAAAATGCACGTGTATTTGCGAAAACTCATTACTGCAAAGCAGCAAAAAATTAGAATTATTCACCGTCATTACCCCATGGACCATGAGGTTAACGAAATTGTCAAGGAGCCCTTTCACATCGGCTCGGGAAAAATGGCCCTGCTGGCGATCTATGCAGCCTCCCAGGGGAAGTTTTGGGAGATGAACGACCTGCTCTTCGAAATTGGCGCACGCCACAAACAGATCGATCTCAACCGGGTCGCTGAAAAAACCGGTATTCGAGCTTCCAATCTGGTTCGGGCCCTCAAGGCCCCTGTCATTCGCAAAAGATTAAAAGGCGATGTCTGGCAGGGCATGAAGCTCAGAATTCTGGGAACACCCAGTTTTGTTATCAACGGTAACGTATATGAAGGCAATATCCCGGCCGATGTATTGCAGACGTATTTGAAGTGAAGTAATATGATTTAAGCCGCCGGGTATATGAAAGCTAAAATGATCGCTAAATATCGGCTTGAAATAATAATCGCCAGCATTCTGCTTGTATTTGTTTTCGGCGTGCTGGTGCTGTCCGCGGTTCCGCCGGTCAGCCGGGATGCCTTGACGCACCACCTGGCGGTGCCGAAACTGTGGCTAAAGTCCGGCGGCATGACCGAAATACCAACGGTTGTGTTTTCCTACTATCCGATGAACCTTGATCTGCTGTATCTGATTCCTCTCTATTTCGGCAACGATATCATCCCCAAATACATTCACTTTGCTTTCGCGCTGCTGACGGCCTGGCTGATTTTTGCTTTCTTAAAAGAACGGACCTCAAAGACGCATTACGGTCTTCTGGGCGCTCTCTTGTTTCTGTCATTACCGGTGATTCTCAAGCTGTCGATTACGGTTTATGTTGATTTAGGGCTGGTATTTTTTTCGACGGCCGCGTTGCTGTATATCTTAAAATGGGTCGCCAGCGGAAATCAAACCCGCTACTTGCTGCTTGCCGGCTTATTTTGCGGCCTGGGGCTGGGCACCAAATATAACAGCCTGATTTCTTTTTTTCTGTTAACCTGTTTTATTCCGGTTTTATATCTGCGGGCCCACCTGCAGCCCGATGAGGTCGCTGATGGTTCGGCCGCTACGAATCGCCCCCAAAAAAGTACAGGCCCTGCGACTTCGTTGCGAGCGCTGCAGGCGGCTGCCCTGTTCGTATTGGTTTCACTGCTGGTATTTTCACCCTGGATGATCCGAAATTTGGTCTGGACCGGAAATCCCATTTACCCGCTATACCAAAAAGCGTTTAATACCTTTCAACCGGGGATTGCTGAAGCAGAGCCCGTCGCGGGATCGGCGGGTGAACAGGGCTTCGAAAGCTCGAGTAGACGGCTGGGCCATTTTGCGCTGCGCAAAAGAGTATTCGACGAAACTTTTTTGGAACTGATGACGACACCGCTCAGAATCTTTTTCCAGGGTCAGGACGACAACCCCAAATATTTCGATGGGCAGCTGAATCCGTATCTGTTTTTACTCCCATTTTTGACCATTATCGGGTTTAAACGACTTTCGAAACAACACAAAAGAGAAAACCTGGCGCTGTTAAGTTTCGCGGTTTTGTTCCTGCTATACACATTTTTACAGGTCGATATGCGCATCCGATACATTGCGCCCATTATTCCCCCGCTCGTGATTTTGGCGGTAGTCGGGCTGCACCAGACCGACACCTGGATCCGGCAGAAATACAACGGCACCGGGCGGCGGGTCGGATTCGGCGTCGTGGCGGCTGCCGTGGTGGGTCTGCTGACCATCAATGCCCTTTATCTCGTCAAACAGTTTCGGTATGTCGATCCCATCAGCTATTTGAGCGGAAAAATCGGGCGAGACGATTACATCAAAAAATACAGAAATGAATATCCGGCCATCCAATATATTAACCGCGATTTGCCCCCCGACACTCGCCTGCTGGCACTCTATCTGGGCAAGCGAATCTATTACAGCGACCGTGAAATCGTTTCCAATGATGCTTTATTTAAAATGTTAATCGCGGCGGCCCCCTCAGGCGATGCACTGGCGGAGAGCATGCAGTCACGCGATTTTACCCATCTGTTGATCCGCGCTGATTATTTTAAGTATTTCATTTTTGATTATCTGAGCAACGAGAAGCGCAGGGTGTTTTATGATTTCCTTAAAACAAGAACAACGCTCCTTTTTTCAGCGGATGTCTACCACGTCTATGAAATTAAGGCCGCCGGTTACTTGTAAATTTATTGAATTTAGAATATAATTAGGGACATCGAGACACCAACAATTGCTAGATAAGGCCATTTATTTCAATTCGATCACCCATACCTCAATAAAAACCATCTCAAACGATATGATTGATTCTAAAGTTTCAGTTGTGATTCCTGTATTTAATGAATCCGAAACCATTGCCGATCTGATTCAGGCCATTCAGCGGCGCTATCCGGATTTCGAAATTGTGGTGATCGACGACGGCTCCGAAGACAAAACCGCTGAAGTTGCCGCGGACGCTGGTGCGCGGGTTTTCATTCATCCGTATAACATCGGTAACGGCGCCGCCATTAAAAGCGGAATCCGCGAAGCGACCGGTGACATTTTTGTTTTCATGGATGGCGACGGTCAGCATAATCCCGAAGATATTGAGAAAATGCTGAAGCATTTGCCCGAGTTCGACATGATCGTCGGGGCGCGGGGCAAAGGGAGCCAGGCCTCGGTTGGCCGTGGTATCGGCAATAAAATATATAACTGGCTCGGTTCCTACGTATCGAAGTTCCCGATCGAAGACCTGACATCCGGCTTTCGGGCGGTCAAAGCTGAAATCGCGCGCGGTTTTCTTTATTTGCTTCCCAATACGTATTCCTATCCCACCACGATTACGCTTGGTGTTTTAAGATCCGGAAGAAGTATAAAATATGTTCCGATCACCACTCAACCCCGACGCAAGGGTTCCAGCAACATTCGATTATTTCATGACGGGGTCCGTTTTTTCATGATTATCATTCGGATCTGTACACTGTACTCACCGATGCGGGTTTTTCTACCGGTCAGTTTTGTCATGTTCGTGCTGGGTACGATTCGGTATGCCTATTCGTACATTACGGAGGGTCGTTTTACGAATATGAGCGCTTTACTGTATGTGGCTTCAATCATCATTTTTATGATGAGTCTCATATCCGAGCAGATATGTCAGATGAGATTTGAGCGGCGCAGCCTACCACGAGCCAAACGACGATCGGATCCTCAGGACAATTAAACTGCTTTTGAGGCTGCCGGTTGAAAAAGCAAATCCAAGTGCAAAAAAAACCTGGCACCCATTGTCGATTATGTTGAATTCAAAACGACCGGATGGATGCGTTTGATGTAAACGTGGATGATGGCAACACGAAGTTTCGACCTGAATATGCGAAAAATAATATCAATCTTTGTAAATATAGCGATTTTAAGCTTTTACATATATTTCATTATCGTCAAATGGGATGTCTTCCGCAGCTTGCTGGATATTAGAATACCCTATCT
>JASFIU010000475.1:0-4009 GCA_050122495.1 Desulfobacterales bacterium
AGACATCGATCAACCTCCTGTTGGTCGCGTTCGTTTTGCACTCGCCGCAGTTTTTCTATAACCTTGGCTTGCGCTTCATCATCCACACGAAAAGGCTTATATTTTACTTTTTCGCTTTCATCTCGGAAGCGGTTGAGACCTACAATCACCCGCTCACCGGATTCGATGGCTTGTTGGTAATCATTGGCCGCCTCACGGCTCAAACGCTGATATAACCCCTCTTCGATCGCGTTCTGGGCGCCGCCTTTTTGGGAGATCTCTTCTATCAAATCTAGGGCATTTTGTTCTATCTTGTTCGTCAAAGACTCAATGTAATATGAGCCTCCCAATGGATCTGCTGCGTCCGCCACACCGGTTTCGTTGGCTAGTATATGCTGGGTCATCAAGGCAAGGTGAGCCGCTTCCTGGGAAGGAAGCGATATGGCCTCGTCCATGGCATTGCAGGAGAGACTTTGAGCGCCTCCTAAAATGGCCGCTAAGGCCTCGATGGTGACGCGGACAACGTTGTTAAGCGGTTGCTGGGCGGTCATGGTGTAGCCGGTGGTATAAACGCGGATGAACGCTTTGAGACTTTCAGGGTTTAGCGCACCGTAACGATCCTTGAGCATTCGTGCCCACATCCTTCGAAATGCACGGTATTTGGCTATTTCCTCGAATAAATACATGGGCACCGACAGCTGACACTCCAGGGAAGGGGCAAAATCGTCCACATTTAAGCCCCGCGCTACAGCCTCATCAATGTAAGCCTGGGCATTGGCGATGGTGAGGGCAACCTCTTGGACTGCAGTCACACCTCCCTGTCGCATGTGCGAACCGCAGATAACTAAGGGCTTGAAATTTGGATAATGCTGCGTGCAGTATTCCACTACGTCAATAGAAAATTTCAGTGCCGGCTCGGGTGGAAAGATGAATGCTCCACGGGCGACATATTCCTTGAGGACATCGTTTTGAAGAACAATGGCATAATCCGAAGATCTAACGCCTTGCTGTTCTCCTAAGACCGCAAACAAAGCCAGCATGATGGGGCCGATCGCATTGGCAGTGGTAAAAATTTGTCGACATGCGCTCAGAGGAATACCATCAAATATTTCTTCCATATCTCGCAGCGTATTGATGGCAACCCCGGCTTTGCCCACTTCTCCGTCCGCAAGCTCGTCGTCAGATTGCACACCCAATTGGGTCGGAAGATCCAAAGCCAAGGCCAGGGCCGTTTGGCCTTTGGATAACAAGTATTTAAATCGCTCATTTGTCGCTTCAGGATTCCCGAAACCCGAATACTGTCCCATCATCCAAAAATCGGCGCGATACATTGCAGGGTAAATTCCGCGCGTGTATGGAAATTCACCCGGACGACCTAAATCTTTTTCCGGATCGAAATTATCTTGTGCGAGATCTTTGGGCACGTAGACATCCTTGAGCTCGATGCCCGAATCCGAATAAAAAACCTCTTTGCGCCGGCCGCGGTCCTCGTAATCTTTTCGAAGCGCTTCGCGCCAATTAAATTCCTTCATCGAGTGTCCTCTTGAATTCGTTTGATTCACCACTCACAAGCGCCAAAAGTGTTCCAAAGCGCTCATTCGGGTGGGGTATCTTCAAGATAGTCTCCAGTTTGTTGATAATTTCAGGCGGCAAAAAAGTCCCGGCTGCCGCGTGAAGTTTTTCTCGGGTCATTCCGAGTGGAAGCGGGTTCTCAGGTTCCCCAAGCGGAAATTGCACACCACCGCTAAGCGTGGATCCATTTGAAAGAAATACCGACACCTTGGCGCCCCTCTGTTCGGGATAAAGCGATTCAACAGATGAATCGACGTATACTTCAACTTTTTTCAACAGTCCCCTGATGTGCTTGTTTTTAAAATGGTTTTCATTAAACGCATCCCAGTCGTTGCGCTTGAGCACAAGATATGCCGCTATGGCATAAGGGATATTGAAATAGGCATCACCTCGAGAGTTAAGATCGTTGATTTCCGTTTGCAGAGCAGTAGCGTACATCCCGATCCTTATGCGCTCAATCTGCTCTAGCGCTACAGACCGTCCGCGCAGGACCGATGCAACCGCATCTAACGCAGGCTGGAGATGGCGACAACCAGGGGTAGGTTTGAGATAACTACCCCCAAGAGCTGTAGGATAGCTGAGGGGAAAATCGACAGTCTGTTTGGGAGAATTTCCGAGATAAGCTGGGTAAAAACCTTCTTCGATAATGCGGTCATAACCGTGATGTCCATCTTTGGCCAGCAGGGCTGACTGTAAGCCACTGCGGACGGCCCAGGCCACCTGAAGCGGCTGGGTTGAACCCTGTTTAAATGCCTTCATAAGACCGGATGCACCCAAAGCGGCCAGACTAAGTGCCTGTGCCGTTTCTTCCGGATTTAAACTGAGTAATGCTGAAGCCGTTGTGGCGGCGCCAAAGGGTGCCGAAACAGATGTGGGATGGAAACCACGTTGTATGAATCCAGGATTTGCGGAACGCGCAACGCGAACCATGACTTCATACCCTGCCAAAAGAGCACGGTCGAGGTGATCCCATTTTTGGTTGCCACCGAAGGCTACCACGGCGGGCACCACCGCTGCAGCCGGGTGACAGGCTCCTTCGCGGGAACCATCCTCAAAAACAGAGGCATTGATCGCAAAAGCCCAAGTCATCCCGGCATCGGTTGAATTGAGTCTTTGCGAGCCACTTCCCGGCCAAGGGCAGCCTTCATTTGCTACTGGGCATAATTGGGTCAAAGCCTTGAATGCCGCCCCCCTGCATCCAATGAAGGCGGCTGCAATGGCATCGAGCAGGTGTTGCCGAACCTTGCTGAGATCCTCATCAGAATACGTACGCTTTCCAATGGTCGCTGCAAGCTCGGCTAAATATTCAGCCACTCCCTTCTTTGGATTCTTCACCATAGAGGTTAATCACCTTCTCTTGGTTGAAAATAACAGAAAAGATATATTGTTTCCCTGCTTCGATATGAGACTTAACGGATTTTTTAGCCCTGTCGACATCCCCTGATTTGATAGCCTTAAATATCTGATTATGCTCGCGTACGACCGCTTTGGCTCTTTCTGCCCTCAAACCCTCAATTCTGTGACGCAAAAAAATCCGTTGATATACCTCCCGGAAATAATCTGCTAAATAAATATTTTCTGCAGCGTTAACATGACAAGCATGAAATTCTTGATCAAGAACGAAGCGGCCCCGGCTCACCTGATCAGCGACTGCTTTTTCAAAGGATCTCTTTTTTTCTTCTAACACCTTAAGCTTTTTGGGCGTCATTTTTTTAATTGCATTTCCAACAGATCCGACCTCTATTATTTCCCTGATTTCATAAAGAGATTCCGCTTCGTCTTCCGTTATTTGATGGACTGTATACCCCTGGTTCGGCACAAAATCCAAAAAACCCTCATTGGCCAAAATGCTGAGCGCATTGTTTACCGGAGTACGACTGACGCCCAGTCGATTTGCCAAATCAGCAAAAATTAGCCTTTGGCCGGGTATCAATTCATAGTCAAGCATCATTTCCTTAAATTGATCATAAACTATTTGCGTGAGATTCTTTTCATTATATGAAGACCGTATTTTCCTATTCCGATTCCGATTTTCAGTTATTTTCATATATGCATCACCTCAAATTAGTTTTCACAGATATCGACTCATTTATCTCAACATATACAGGCGAGCTTGAAGCGCTTGAAAATTACATGTAATATTGCATGCAATTTATTCGGCTGTCAAGCGTTTATTCCGCTTTTAATTCATCTTTAGAGTCAACAGCCATCCGCAAATCGGGTGGCTTGGATTTTACCGCCATAGGCGCTAAAAAAAAGGCGCGAAATGCCCCAATCGTTGAAAACAACGAGGTGGAACCGTGGATTCTCGTGCGAAGTCCCGCCGAGGCGGTATTTGAAAAGCCCTATCAACATCCGGATCGGCTTTATTCATACATTTGGGGGTCTGCGATTTCTCAACTCTGGAGTCGCTTCTTCAAAGGCATACCCTATGCGAAAGATGGTTTCCTCATCCCAT
>JASFIU010000476.1:0-4007 GCA_050122495.1 Desulfobacterales bacterium
GTCTGTAATCTGCCTTTGCAGTGGCATTTACAGCACCATTTTAAAATCTCTCATAATTTAGACAGCGAAAGGCTTATCCAAAAATGCCGAAGAAAAATAATTCATCCAATAAACGATTTCGGGTCGCTAAACAAAATCGAATTTTTCAAGACATCGTCGAACAAATCCAGGAGGCCATTCTTAAAGGAGACTATCAGCCGGGTGATATGTTACCTTCTGAAAGGGATATGAAAGAGATGTTCCAAACCAGCCGTGGAACACTTCGGGAGGCGTTACGGGTGTTGGAGCAAAAAGGCTTGATCGCAATCCGGTTAGGGGTAGCTGGGGGTGCTGTAGTGAAGGCCTCTATGGTCGAAGCAATGGCCGAAAGCCTTGGTTTGATGCTTCGCTATCGAAAGATATCCCTGGGTCACCTGAATGAGTTTCGCGAAGATGTGGAAGGAATTGTTACGGCCAAAGCGGCCGAGCGAGCAGATGAAGCCGATGTTAAAAAGTTGGAGTACCTGTTGGCTGAAGCCGCGAAAATGTTGGAAAACAGCACGGAGCAGTGGGGGGACTTTTTGGATGTCGACAAGAAATTTCACCAAACGCTGGCTCAAATCACCGGCAATCCCATCTACATTTTTATGCATAATATCATCCACAATAACATACAACCCTACTACGACGAGTTTCTTCCACCGGATGAAAAGATGCTAAAGGAGAATTATCAGGATCTTTGTGACATTTTTGAATCGGTGAAAAATAAGCAGGGATCTAAAGCCTGTGATTTAGCTCAAAAGCACGTTCGCCAGTTTTATAAATACATGATTGCCCATAATAACCAGTCCAATTGATATCATTACCCGAATTATTTTGTCCCGCCTTTTACTTTCGCAAATCGAAAAATTGGTATGGTTGTAAGATTTACGAGCCAAACGCCCTAACCGGCATAAGCTGCTTTCGGTGGTGCCACTCAATATACATCCTAATTTGCTGCTTTCTATCCCAGGTCAGTCCTGTATTCATAAATCGAAACTAGCCTTATTGACCCGGACCAATATCAAACTACATCCACTAACACCTGCGGGTTTGCCTGGATCCGATTCGATTTCCAAATCCTTTGGTTTAAAACAAAGACTTCGAAGCCACACAACAAATACATGAACTTCGGCCCCAGCTTTTACATGAAAGGCATAGGGTAATTGAGATCCGCAACCATCGGTTGAGCTGATGCGCTAAACTTAAGGAAAATCTAAACAAGTTTGAGGCATCGTGGGTGAATTAGTCACATTCTGGAAGGCGTTAGCCTGCGATTCCCGCTTCCTCAGATGTGGCAGATTTATCTGTGTAAAAGTTTCTTAAAAATAATTAATTTTTTTCTTGACAATAAATGGTTTAACCATTACGATATATCTAAATGGTTTAACCATTATAGATAGGCTTATTATCAGCGACTTTATTAACGCTCCTATCTCATCCTGACCTCTTCCGATGCGCTCTCATACCATAGGCCGCTGAATGAAAGACCCCTTTGGGGAAATTAGTGTTTATTGCCATATAAACCCATTAAGCAAAAGGAGGATACATCATGGCTATTTCAATACAGTTTGGTCTATACTTGTTGCTGATGTTGGGCATTGGTTACTACTCCATGAGAAGAACCAAAAATAATGAAGATTTTATTATTGGTGGTCGAACCTTGGGCCCAGTCACATCGGCCATCAGTGCCGGAGCGTCAGATATGAGCAGTTGGTTGCTCTTAGGTTTACCTGGAGCTGTCTTTGCTGCCGGTCTGGTTGATGGTGTTTGGATATCTCTCGGACTGATAATAGGCGCCTACGGTAATTGGTATATTGTCGCTCCAAGGCTCAGGGCATATAGTGAAAAGCTAAATGCTGTTACCTTGCCGACTTATTTGTCTAATCGATTTGATGACGATTCAGGTGTGCTCAAAACTGCATCAGCGGTGGTAATTCTTGTCTTTTTTACCCTGTATGTTGCTTCTGGTCTCAAAGGAGGAACGCTGCTTTTTGCGCACAGCTTTGGAGCCACTGAACAAACGGCACTAATCATAACGACATTAGTGGTGGTCTCCTATACCTTCTTGGGCGGTTATATGGCCGTTTGCTGGACAGACTTGATTCAGGGGCTTCTCATGTTAAGCGCATTGGCTTTCTGTTCACTTCTGGCATTTTTCGCAATATCCGGATCAGGCACTGACATTGCGACTGCAAACCCGAAGGCATTTAATTTTACGACAACATGGCTCACGGGAGCATCACTCATGGCCTGGGGCTTTGGTTATTTCGGGCAGCCTCACATTTTGGCCAGATTTATCGGTATCAACAGCGTCGAAGGTGTAGCTAAAGCAAGACGAATTGGCATGAGTTGGATGATTCTCTGTCTTGCTTTGTCTGTTTCAATCGGACTAATGGGGATCGGCTACAATGTAATTGCCCCAATGGCAGGTGTTGCAGGTCCGGATGGTAATAAGGAGAGAATATTCTTAGCCATGGTAAGCGCATTGTTTCATCCCCTTTTCGCGGGCTTCGTTCTAGCAGCAGTATTAGCGGCTGTTATGTCGACAGCAGATTCCCAACTATTGGTTTTAACTTCAGCACTGACCGAAGACCTCCCATTCTTCAGTCGATTCGATGACAAACAAAAGGCCTGGATAAGCAGATTCGGTGTTGTTGGCTTTGCATTGATTGCATATTTAATTACTTCTGGTACTGGAGGCACAATCCTGGCAATGGTGGGTTACGCATGGGGAGGGTTCGGAGCAGCTTTTGGACCTCTGATAATTCTCTCGTTAACCTGGAAAGGCACAACTAAATATGGTGCACTTGCTGGAATGATTGTCGGTGCAGTCACGATTTTTGTCGTGAAAAACTATATCAAAATTGAAGGTGAGTATTTCTACGAGCTGTTGCCAGGCTTCATTTTAGCTTTCATAGCAATCATAATTGTTAGTTTAATAACTGCCAAACCGTCAGAAGAAACGTTACAAAAATTTGATGAATCTCAAACATAGTTTTTAGACTTTTCACTAGTTTATAGCGGTGAAAGACTTAAACCGCATTAATAATAACCGCCACAAATAATCTCTCCGGGGAACAGGGCCCGAGCATACGGGGCCTTCCTCGGATGAAATAGGCCGGGCTGTAAAACTTATACTAGCCACCATCATGGCGGTACCGGGGATTGCTGTATGCCTCGGGGATATGCAGCATGGAATTAAGTTAAGATCCGGACGGGTTAAGGCTATCGCTGGAATGATAACCCAAGAAACAAACGAGTAAAACAAGATAATAATGGTGGAGTTTTCCCCATTCCGGCAATTCCCTGCTGAAGGGGTGTTTATAAGACTTTTGGATTGAAAAGGAGTAAAATGATGGTCGAATTCAAGCTAAAAGAGATAAAAACCGTTAAATATGACCGACCGCCGATTAGCAAGGGATATGCTGACCAGTTCCTAAGCATTGATATTTCCAAGTCAGGTATTTCAATCAAACAAGTTTCCGAAGAAATGAAAAAGGTCTTTATCGGCGGAAAGGGCTTTGACCTTTGGCTGCTGTGGAACGCGGTTAAACCAACCACAAAATGGATCGATCCGGAAAACGCCCTATGCATCTCGTCCGGTCCCATGGGAGGGACGCCTTCCTACCCCGGTTCAGGAAAAAGTATTGTGACCGCAATATCCCCCACGACGGAAAGCGTCATGGATTCCAACGTGGGTGGATATTTCGGTCCTTACTTAAAGTTTTCCGGTTTCGATGCCTTGGAAATTCAGGGAAAAACATCCCGGGATATGGTGATTCTTGTGGACGGCGTCGACCAGAAGATCCAGCTGCTGGAGAGTTCCGGGCTGCCCGAAGATGCTTATGAGTTATCAGCCCTGCTGACAGGGCATTTCGCCAATGGCAAGCCGCGCAGTATCTCGGTCGTATCAGCTGGGCCGGGCGCGAAGCATTCCTTGATCGGGTGCCTGAATTTTACCTGGTATGACCCCAAACGCAAACGCA
>JASFIU010000477.1:0-4000 GCA_050122495.1 Desulfobacterales bacterium
AATTCCGTAAATTCTTTTCTCGTCCTGCACCCATCGATCAATAAGATGGCGGCTTTTACGAATCTGATCTTCAGCGTCGGTGGTCAATTTAACCTGGGCGCCATTTCGGGCAATGGCGATCAGGTTTTCCAGCGTCATCCCATCCACACCGAGAGATATCGTTTTCATGGTATTGGCCTCGCTATTAAATCATCTGGTTGGGCCCGTTACCTGTTCGCGCCTTGTCCTGTTTGCCGGTTATGATTAAAATTAGGCGGCAATCCTATTTTAATAGGCTCAACCGGTGTACTTTCGAATGATTGAAATTGCTTCGAATTAGAATAGACGGTTGAACAAAGCATTGTCAAATATTACCTTGAAACGATTATCAATACAAGTTATCCTGCCCGCAATTAAAACACTTCTAAACAAATTTCCCATTTTTGCCGAATGATTGACAAGTCCAGGTTTGGCGACCTCAATATAAAATGAACACCGACACTGATAATATCCGGCGCTTTTGCGACGTCTTTAAAATTCCCGAATTTATGAAACCATGGCTGGACCGGTTTTTTGAGCAACCGGAAATTGATCTGGTTTTAATGCTGGCGGATCGACCGATGAATCCGGAAGAAGTCGAAGATCGAAATCGCGGAAACTATAAAACAGAGCGAATTGCAACGGTTGGGTCTTTTTTGGAACGCGCTTATAAGCGCGGCGTCATCAACCGGCGTAAAGACGGTCGCTATGAACCCGCCGATCTTCATACCCGCTATGATGTCTGGGCCATGTTTGAAGGCAAACAAATTTATTTTAATAAAGATTTATGTCGCGGATGCGGGGTTTGCAGCACCGCTTGTCCGGAAGAAGCCATCACAATGATTCCCCTTGCTGCCTGTAATGAAACCCATTCTTTGATAACACAGGTGTTAGGTGAACCCAAACCGGTGTCCCGTAAAAGCCAATCATAGGAACAGGATCGTGCTGCTTGGATTACACACCTACAGCCTTTATCTTCACGGCATCGGACAGGCCTGGGCCGGCTTTAAACTGCCCTGGCCCAGACAAATGAGCACCTTCGAACTTTTTGACCAGACCATTCGCTGGGGGCTCGATGGGCTGCATCTCGATGACGGGGTTCTGGAAAATCTGGAGGAATCCTATCTCCGGGAGGTACGCGCTGCTGCTGAAGAAAAGGGACTTTATTTAGAATACAACTTTTCCATGGATCTGGGCGGCCAGGGAATCGGAATTCAGCATGATCTGGCCGAAGCGATCACCACAGCACAGGCTCTGGGCGCGGATATCGTAAAGGTCAGCATGGATTTGATCCGCCCGCGGCCGGTAGCGGCCAGCCGTTTCCATCCGGATGTGATGGCGCAAATAAAATCGGTTGCCTCCCGGATAAAACAAATGGCCCCGACGGCTGAAGCCGCCGATGTCAAAATTGCGGTCGAAAATCATTGCGACACCTTTTCAGAAGAGATCCTCTGGCTGCTCGACCAGATAGACAGCCCGCAGGTAGGCGCCTGCATCGATACGGTCAATGCATTGATGGTCATGGAAGATCCGATGACGGCCATTGAAAATCTGGCTCCGCGGGCCTTTACGAATCATTTCCGGGATGACCGCATCGAATTTCAACGCCACGGATTTAAGCTTACGGGGACCGCTGTCGGCGAGGGCGACATCGACATAAAGCGCGCCTATGAGATCATCAAAACCCGATCAAGCATGAATCGAATTAATATAGAAACCGAGATGGAAATTCCGCTTGACGATATGGAAACCGCCCTGAGAATGGAAAAGGAGACGGTCGAACGCAGTATTAAATATTGTCGGGAGGTTTTAGGAATAACGCAAAACAACACTCATTAAGGAAAAATTGTCATGGCAGATAATGCGAGTATTTCAAAGGCAATGACGATTAAACTGGAAGACCTGTTTGATGACCTGCCGGAGATGCCGGAATTTACCGACGGAATCCGGCGGGCCCCCACCCGGCATTTCACACTGAACCAGAGGGATACCCGGCTCGCATTAAAAAATGCCCTGCGCTACATTCCCGATAAATGGCATCAGCAACTGGCACCCGAATTTTTAGAAGAACTGCTCACCCGCGGAAGGATTTACGGATACCGCTTCCGACCGGAAGGACATATAAAAGGTAAACCGATCGATGCGTACGCCGGCAGCTGTATCGAGGGCCGGGCGTTTCAGGTGATGATCGATAACAACCTGGACTTTGATGTCGCCCTGTACCCTTATGAGCTGGTCACTTATGGAGAAACGGGGCAGGTCTGTCAAAACTGGATGCAGTATCGATTAATCAAAAAATATCTTGAGGCCTTGACCCGGGAGCAAACGCTGGTTGTGGAATCCGGCCATCCTTTGGGGCTGTTCAAATCATCACCGCAGGCACCCAGAGCAATCATCACCAATGGCCTGATGGTAGGCTGCTTTGACGATCCGGAAAACTGGAGCCGGGCCGCAGCCTTGGGCGTTTCCAATTACGGTCAGATGACTGCCGGCGGGTGGATGTATATCGGCCCGCAGGGCATCGTACACGGCACTTACAGCACCATCCTGAATGCCGGTCGGGAAAAACTCGGCATCCCTGCCGATCAGGATTTGGCCGGGCGTCTATTTGTCACTTCCGGTCTCGGGGGCATGAGCGGCGCTCAGGGTAAGGCCATTGAAATCGCCAACGGGGTCGGCATTATTGCGGAGGTCGACGATTCACGCATTCAGACCCGACTGGAGCAGGGCTGGGTCAGCAAAGTGGTCGATAATCCGGCTGAAGCTTTTAAAATCGCCGGTGAGCATCAAAAGAAAAAAAGGCGCATCGCGATTGCCTTTTACGGCAATGTGGTTGATTTACTGGAATATGCGGTCAATAACAACGTCAAGATCGACTTATTATCCGACCAAACTTCCTGTCATGCTGTTTATGAGGGTGGCTATTGCCCCCAGGGGATCTCCTTTGAAGAACGCACCGAACTTTTACGATCCGGCCATGCCGGGTTTAAGGAAATGATTGACACCACGCTGCGGCGTCATTACGAGCTCATCCGGGCCCTGGCGGATCGCGGCACCTATTTTTTCGATTACGGCAACAGTTTTTTGAAAGCCGTCTTTGATGCCGGTGTCAGTGAAATCTGTAAAAACGGGAAAAATCCCATCGATGGTTTTATCTTTCAATCCTATGTGGAGGACCTTATGGGACCGATCCTGTTCGATTACGGGTATGGGCCCTTTCGCTGGGTGTGTCTGAGCGGCAAAGAAGAAGATTTGAAAAAAACCGATCGCGCCGCCATGGAATGCATCGATCCGGAAAGACGGTTTCAGGATAGAGATAACTACGTTTGGATTAGGGATGCTGCCAAAAACAAACTGGTTGTGGGAACAAAAGCCCGGATTTTTTATCAGGATGCGATGGGACGCATGACCATCGCTTTGAAATTCAACGAGATGGTGCGCACCGGAGAAATCGGACCGGTGATGATGGGCCGCGATCACCATGACACCGGGGGCACGGATTCACCTTTCAGGGAAACGGCCAACATCAAAGACGGCAGCAATATCACCGCCGATATGGCCATCCACTGCTATGCCGGCAATGCAGCCCGGGGTATGAGCATGGTGGCCCTGCACAACGGCGGCGGCGTGGGGATCGGCAATGCGATCAACGGCGGCTTCGGGCTGGTTCTGGACGGCAGCCAAAGAGTCGATGCTGTCATCCGGCGCGCCATCCCCTGGGACGTCATGGGCGGTGTGGCCCGCCGCGCCTGGGCCCGCAATGAAAATTCAATCGAGACCAGCATTCAGTATAACGCCATGCGGAAGGGCTCCGATCATATCACTATACCCTATATCGCCGATGACCAAATGATCGAAAAACTGGTTACGGAAAAATTTAGAGATGAGGAGTAGTACATAGATTTAAAATTCGAAATCCGAAACAAATCCGAAATCCAAATATTACAATGACCAAAACAGTGGAAGCATTCGCTTTTTCATC
>JASFIU010000478.1:0-3999 GCA_050122495.1 Desulfobacterales bacterium
GGATGGATGCATCGGGTTTTAAAAACTGGGTGATGGCCGGAACAACGATTTTAAGGGAGATAAAGGCAACATCGATGGTAACCATATCCACCGGAACCGGTATGGTATCTGCCGCCATATGGCGGACATTGGTTCGCTCGATAACGATAACGCGTGAATCCTGACGAAGCTTCCAGGCCAGCTGGCCATATCCGACATCCACCGCATAAACGCGCTCGGCGCCGTGCTGCAAAAGACAATCCGTAAATCCTCCGGTGGAGGCCCCCACATCGATACAGATCGCGCCCGTCACGTCCAGCTTCAACTGATGCAGAGCCGCTTCGAGTTTAAGGCCGCCGCGGCTGACATACGCAATATCCGTTCCTTTAAGTTCAACCGTATCATTGGATGAAACCGAAAAGCCGGGCTTATCGACCGGACGGTTGTTGACCAGAACTTTTCCGGCCATGATCATGGCCTGGGCGCGTGCACGGCTTTGGGCCAGCCCTTTTGCGACAAGTAACAAATCGAGTCTGTGTCTTTTTTTGGCCACCTGATCAGACTGCCTGGCTGTTCGGCCATTCGGCTGACGGATTGGCTGTATTTTTCATTAGATGATGGACGGTTTCGACAATAGCGGCCGCATCAATGCCGTATTTAGATCTGAGAAGCTTTTGTGGCCCGTGTTCGACAAATGTATCCGGAATACCGATGCGCTCCAACTGAAAGCCGGTGATGCCGGCGTCACTGAGGGCTTCCAAAACCGCGCTGCCAAATCCGCCCTGGCGAACATTTTCCTCTATGGTGATGATTCGCGGAATCTGTTTGGCCTGGGAAGATATCAGCTCGACATCCAGGGGCTTCACAAAACGGCAGTTCACCACAGCTGCGGATATGCCCTGTTTGGCCAACGCATCATGGGCATTCAATGCCTCATACACCGTTGGCCCAACAGCCAAAATCAGCACATCTTCACCTTCCCGCAATATCTGGCCTTTGCCGATCGGAATGGGTGCGGGGTCTTTGTCTAAGATACAGCCGGTGCCGGAACCCCGTGGATATCGGAGGGCGATCGGCCCATCATGTTGCAACGCGGTAACCAGCATCCGGCGCATCTCATTCTCATCCTTGGGCGCCATGACCACCATGTTGGGCAGTGCCCTAAGATAGCTCAGGTCAAAAAGTCCATGGTGGGTGGATCCATCTTCTCCGACGATGCCACCACGGTCAAGGGCGAATACGACATGCAGCGATTCAAGACATACGTCATGTAAGATTTGATCGTAGGCCCGCTGTAAAAATGTGGAGTAAACCGCAACCACCGGCTTCAGGCCTTCGGTCGCCAACCCGGCAGCAAAGGTGACGCCGTGCTGTTCGGCAATTCCCACGTCAAAAAATCTCTCCGGAAAGAGCTCTGAATATTTTGCCAGACCCGTGCCCTCGGGCATGGCAGCCGTAACGGCAATAATTTTTTTATCAGCTTCTGCCAGCTGAACCATGGTGTCGCCGAACACCTGGGTATATGAAGGGTTGGGGCTTTTGGCGTCCAAACAGTTGCCGGTTTCGACTTCAAACTGAGTGCAGCCGTGAAAATAAACCGGATTCTTTTCAGCCGGAGGATATCCTTTGCCTTTCTGGGTCAGGACATGCAATAAAATCGGCTCCTTCAGATAGTTAATGTTATTTAATATATCAATTAAATGATTTAGCTTGTGTCCGTCAATCGGGCCGAAATATTCAAAATTAAAGGCTTCAAACAGCATGCCGGGGGTTACGAAAGTTTTCAAACTTTCTTCAGTTCTTTTCGCCAGCTGATAAATATCATCTCCGAATTTAGGCAGCCATTTAAGAAAGTCACCCAGTTCCTTTCTCAGTTCCTGCACCCGCTTGCCGGAAAATTTGCGACTCAGAAAAGAGGATAGGGCGCCGACATTGGGAGCGATGGACATCTCATTATCATTGAGGATGACAACAAGGTTTTTATCCTTATGGGTATCGCCGGCCTGGTTGAGTCCTTCGTAAGCCAGCCCGGCGGTCATGGAACCGTCACCGATAACCGCAATGACCTTGGCATCTTCATCTTTTATATCCTTCGCGCAGGCGATACCGAGACTGGCGGATATGGAGGTGCTGCTGTGGCCCGTTGTAAAGGTATCGTAATTGCTTTCGCTGCGCCGGGTAAATCCGGAAATTCCATTAAACTGACGCAACGTATGAAATTGATCGCGCCGTCCGGTGAGCAGTTTATGGGCATAGGCTTGATGGCCGACATCCCAGATAACCTTGTCCCGCGGGGTATCAAAAACATAATGAATCGCAATCGCCAGTTCGACGGCCCCCAGGCTCGGGGCCAGGTGGCCTCCGGTTTGGGAGACGACATCGACAATGCACTTACGGATTTCTCCTGCCAGTTCCGGAAGTTTGTCTCGGGGAATTTTTTTCAGATCAGCCGGTGAATTTATCTTTTCTAAAAGACTCAATTTTTCTCTCCAACCGTTTATTATTTCCTTCTTTCAATGATATATTTCGCAATGGCACGCAAGGGATCGGCCTTTTCATCAAAGGATTCAAGCGCCTGCAATGCGTTTTCGATCAACTGGACTGCAAAATCTTTGGATTCCTTAAGGCCCAGCAGGGAAGGGTAGGTGGATTTATGGCGAATTTTATCGGTTCCGACTGCCTTGCCCATAATTTCAGGGTCACCCTCAACATTTAAAATATCATCCGTAACTTGAAAGGCAAGGCCAATGTTTTGAGCATAGCCTTCAAGCATCGAAATTCGGGTTGAATTCAAACCACCCAGCAGTGCTCCACTGCTTACAGAAGCTTCGATTAAGGCACCGGTTTTTAAGCGATGCATTGATTTCAATTCAGCCAATGTCAGCTGTTTTCTCTCCGAAGTCATATCCAGCATCTGGCCCTGAATCATGCCGCAATAACCCGCTGCGTGCGAAATCAGCTGAATGATCTCCAGCCACTTTTCAGCCGGTTCGCGCTTGCGGAGTTCAATCGAAGAAAGTGTTTGAAATGCTAACGTCAGCAGGGCATCTCCGGCCAGTATCGCGGTGGCTTCATCAAAAGCTGAGTGACAGGTCGGCTTTCCTCGCCGCATGTCATCGTCGTCCATAGCAGGAAGGTCATCATGAATCAAAGAGTAAGTGTGGATCATTTCAAGGGCACAGGCAGCCGGCATGGCATCATCGGGGTCACCGCCGGCCGCCTCCGCTGCTGCCAGGCATAATACCGGTCGAATTCGCTTGCCCCCCGCCATCAATGAATAGGTCATGGCTTCTAAAATGCGGTCCGTTTTGGCAGTAGTTGCTAAAAGAGACTCCAATGCCCGGTTTACCCGCTGATTATGGGCATTTAAATATGTTTTCAAGTCAAACATAGATTAAAATAAGGCCTGCTGTTGGCCCGGGTCAATGCTTAAGCAGGTTTCAGATTTCAGGTGTCAGGTGTCAGATAATGATGTTAGGGGTCAGAAAACTAATGATCAATGCAGAATCTGATGATTCTAATCATCTACAAGATCGTTATCCTGACACCCGAAACCTGACACCTGAAACCTATATTTAATTCTAGTCGTCATCGCTCTCAGAGCTGAAAGGCTCTTCAGAAATCTGACCTTCCGCGTCTTTCAACAAAAGAGAGACTCTTTTTTCAGTTTCATCCAGTTTCTTTGAGCAGAACTTCGTCAGCTTCATACCCTCTTCAAATTTTTTTATTGCGGATTCCAAAGGCAGATCACTGCTTTCGAGTTCCTGGACAATGCGCTCAAGTTGTTTCATCGATTGTTCGAATGTTTTTTGGGCCATATTCAGATTTTTCCTTTACACGGCAGGTTAGGGAGCCTTTTGCAACCATTACATTAAGATCCTGGTCGATGGAAACCTTTTTTGGATTCCTCACCACTTTAAAATCAGGAATCGTTCGGGTAATGCTGTATCCGCGCTCTAAAATTGCTATGGGGCTCAAGGTTTCCAGGCGGGCGCTTAATTCATTCAGACGGGCCGATTT
>JASFIU010000479.1:0-3974 GCA_050122495.1 Desulfobacterales bacterium
TGCGTTTCTGGATCAGCGTTCCAACAATTTTGTTCTGGCGGTTATTCGCCAGGGGGATTTGAGCGGGCTGGCGTACCTGGATATTTCCACCGGTGACTTTCGGGTAACTGAATCCGATGATCTGGGGGCTATCGTGGATGAATCCCTGCGAATCGCTCCCAGCGAGATCCTGCTTCCGGAATCATCCAAGAGCGACCCTCAAATGGCGTCCATTCGGGGTGCCTTGGTGGAAATCCCGATGACCTATCTGGAGGATGGCGAATTTGAATATAAACGCTGTTATACCCGACTAACAGATCAATTTAATACGATTTCACTGGAAGGCTTTGGCTGTGAAGCGCTAACGGTCGGTGTGGGTGCAGCCGGCGCACTCATTTTTTATGTTCGCGAAACCCAAAAACAAAAAATTGAGCATTTTACCCGTCTCGAAGCTTACACCTTGGACCATTACCTTATGGTGGATGAAATCAGCTGCCGCAACTTGGAGCTTGAAAAAAATATCCGATCCGGCACCCGCCGGGGCACGCTGATCGGTATAATGGATCATACGCGTACATCCATGGGCGCACGCTTACTCAAATCATGGTTGCGGTATCCCCTGATTGATATTGAGGATATCAGGGCCCGCCATCAAGCAGTGGAAGAAGCCCAAAACACCATCCAGGTTCGCCGGGACATTCGCGAATACCTCAAGTCAGTATACGACATCGAACGCGTCGGCAGCAAAATTGTTATGGGTCACGCCAATGCGCGCGACCTGATTGCCCTGAAACGGTCGCTTTTGATGTTACCGCAAATCCAACAGATGCTTTTAGAACTGCATTCCGAACTTTTTCAATGGAACCAGAACCTGAATTCCCTTTACGAACTTGCAGAAATCCTCGAAAAAGCCATCCGTGAGGATGCGCCCCCGACGATCAATGAAGGCGGGATTATAAAACCGGGCTATCACGAGGAACTGGATGAATTGGTTAAGATCAGCCGGGACGGCAAAGGCTGGTTGGCCAATCTGGAGGTGCAGGAGCGGCAAGCCTCCGGGATCAATACCTTAAAGGTCAGGTATAACAAGGTTTTCGGATATTATATCGAAGTTCCCAAAAGCCGCTCTTCGGATGTGCCGGCCAATTATGTGCGCAAACAGACCCTGGTCAATGCCGAGCGCTATATTACCGATGAATTGAAATCATTTGAGACCCGGGTTTTAAATGCGGAAGATCAGCGGGCGGCCTTAGAGCTGGACATATTTAATCAAATCAGACAGGAGGTTGTAAAAAATTACAAAGATATTCAGGAAGTTGCACAATTTCTTGCCCGGCTGGACTGCCTGCTTAACCTGGCAGAAATTGCCGATCAAAATAATTATTGTCGACCGGATATGACCGGCGACGGTCATATTCAAATAGAAGAGGGCCGTCACCCGGTTGTCGAAAAAATGATCACCGGCGAGCGGTTCGTGCCCAATACCGTTCGAATGGATAATGATGAAAATCAGATTTTGATTATTACCGGTCCGAATATGGCGGGAAAATCCACGGTATTGCGGCAAATGGCTTTACTGGTTATAATGGCTCAGATGGGTTCGTTTATTCCGGCTAAAAAGGCGTCCATAAGCATGGTCGATCGGATATTTACACGAGTCGGCGCTCTGGACAACCTGTCTCACGGGCAAAGCACCTTTATGGTGGAAATGCAGGAAACCGCCAATATTCTCAACAATGCCAGTGAACATAGTCTGGTCATCATGGATGAAATCGGCCGGGGAACAAGTACTTATGACGGTCTCAGTATTGCGTGGGCAGTGGCCGAGTATTTACATGATTTGCGTAAAACCGGCGTCAAAACGCTGTTTGCGACTCACTATCATGAATTGACCGATCTGGCCCAGCAAAAACAGCGGGTGAAAAATTACAACATTGCGGTTAAGGAATGGAACGATGAGATCATTTTTTTACGCAAGCTGGTCGAAGGCGGCACCAATCGTAGCTACGGTATTCAGGTTGCCCGCCTGGCTGGAATTCCCGATCGCGTCATCGGCCGTGCCAAAAAGATCCTGTACAGCATTGAAAATGAAGAACAGGACTTAACGGGATCTTTTAGAAATGAAGACAACTCAAAAAGGGGACCGGTACAGTTGGATTTGTTTAGTAAACAAGAACATTACTTCGTTGAAAAATTATCCAAACTGGATATTTCGAAAATGACGCCCATAGAAGCCCTCAACTATTTGAATGAACTCCTGGAAAAGGCCAAGGACATCGCTAAGTGATCGGCACCTAAATTCGACCGGTTTTTGAAAACAACTTGCCTTGCCCGCTTGTTTTCATTTAAAATTGGTCAGTAGCGCCTATCGCCAACAACAGACAACAGACACCTAACCGCGGACAAGCGACAACGATATTGATTTATGTCATTTAAAAAAATTCTCATATTCAGCACGGTCCTACTGATTCTAGGTGAGATCTCATTTTTTTCAGCATTTTCGGCGGCGACTCCGCGCGATGCATATTTTGATGCCGAAACCTGTTACCGCAATCTTCGCCAGAATTCCAAAAAAATAAAATACCGCCACAACTGGATGCGCTGCATCAAAAAGTATCAATCCGTTTACCAACATGACCCTGATGGTCCCTGGGCAGCTGCCGGCCTTTATATGTCCGGTAAAATGTATCAGGCCTTGGCCAAATTTTCAGGCAAACAATCCGATCGGGTAGAAGCCCTCGACATCTTCGAGCGGGTGGTCAAAAAATACCCCAATAGCCGCTACCGGCAAAAGGCCAGTCAAGAAATTAAGGTTCTCTCCGCGGTCAAACCTTTAAAAAAGACACCCGCTCAGACAAAACCGCCTCCGGCAAGAGGAATGTCTCCAAAAGAAGCCTATATCGGTGCTGAAAAATGCTACAGCGAGCTGCGGCAAAACCCTCAGAAAAACAAATACCGCAATAACTGGCTGCGGTGTATTGATAAATTTCAATCCGTCTATGAAAAAGATTTTACGGGCCCATGGGCACCGGCCGGCCTTTACATGGCGGGAACCCTTTATCGTAAACTTCATGCCCAATCAAAAGTCGCGGGCGATCTGGAAAACGCCCACGAGATTTTTAATCAAATCATCGAGCAGTTTCCCCGCAGCCGCTATCGCGCCAAAGCTGCCCGTGAAATAAAAACCCTGCCGAAGCTCGATAAAAGCAAGTCGATTGCGAAAGCGGATCCGATTGGCGAACAAATCAAAACCCGGAAGTCAGAAAACAAAACTGCCGCCAGGGAATCCGTTTCTAACAGTCGGGCAAAATCACCGTCGATCAAAACAGCTCCGGGGGGGATGGTTACGGTTACCAACCTGCGCTTCTGGTCCAATCCCAATTACACCCGCGTCGTTATCGACGCCGACAGAGAAGCCTCTTTCTACCACCATCTGCTCAAAAAAGACCCTTCGATCAACAAACCCCAGCGACTCTATGTTGATTTAAGCAACAGCCGGCTGGGAGAAAGTATCCGCAAAAGCATTCCGATTCACGACGATCTGTTGAGTGATGCGCGTGCCGGTCAATACACAGCGGATTCTGTCAGAGTCGTGGTTGATATTAAATCCTTTGAAACCTACAAAATATTTTCCCTGAAAGATCCGTTCCGGATTGTGATCGATGTCTGGGGTTCGCGGGGAGCGAAAAAGTCCCCGGTGCGGCCGCCGGCCGGCACGGTTAAAAAGGGGGGCAAGATTCCGCCCGGTTCGCTGGCCAAACAGCTGGCCCTGGGGGTGCGACGGATCGTCATTGATCCGGGCCATGGCGGCAAAGATTATGGCGCGCCGGGCTATTACAAAGGCGTACACGAAAAAAAGGTCGTGCTAGATATCGCCAAGCGATTGGCAAATAAAATTCGTAAGGAGCTGAAGCTCGAGGTCATTCTAACCCGAACCGGCGATCGGTTTCTCACACTTGAAGAGCGGACTGCGTTTGCCAACACCAAAAACGCCG
>JASFIU010000480.1:0-3964 GCA_050122495.1 Desulfobacterales bacterium
GAATGAGCGGGCATCGTCGACCTCCTGCTGCCGGGCACTGCCGACCCCCCGCAGACCGACCTGAGCCATGCCTTTAACCCAGGGCATCTCTGAAGCCCGCCGCATACCGCTGCTGTAGCCTTCCCGCACCCCATCGCGCTCATCGCGCCAGTCAATATGGGCATCGATGTGCACGACGCAAAGATCAGCGCAGGCGTCAAAGGCGCGCAGGGCCGGAATCAGACCGCCCTCATCCGTACCCAGGGCAATCGGGATGGCGCCCCGGCTCAATATGGCGCGAATGGCCGCGGTGATATATTCCGGATGCTGTTCGCCGCCGGCCGGCTGCTTTTCGACATCGCCGCAATCCACCATCCGGACCTGACGGCCGGCTAAAAGAAGATCATTGAAATCAAAATCGTAATGATCCAGGTGATCAATAAATCTGGCCGATTGCCGGCGGATTACATCCGCAGCGGTTTCCTCCCCTCCATTGTCTGTGGCTGCCTTTGATCTCTGAGGATAGGGGCTGACGTAATGGAGACCGATAATGGCGATATCCGCCTCCAGCTCGTCGAGTTGGGTGCATACCGGCAAGCCGGCGAAACTCTGGGGCGGCGGCGTAATGTATTTCCAGTTTGCTGGCATCTATTTGTCCTCTATTTGGGATCAACCAGACCTAATCATCTACGACTGTTTTAAACATCTCTCCGGAAGAGATTTCTTTTTCAAGAACTCCCTTTAGCTTTTCGACGCACTTTCCGGAACAAACTAAAAACATAGCGTCTTTACCTTCATTTTTGGCTTCCGAGCCCCGGCCGGTTACCATCATATAAACAGACTTTTCTTCTGAAGTCAGGCCGATCTCAATGCAATGGCCTTCATATTCAGACAGGTCGATATTCGATTTTAGCTTGGCACCCAGACCATAAACTTCCATATGGTCGGTAATCTCGGTTTGGCACCACGCACACTTATTCAGGGCTTCCTTATCCGGGATAATGCTAAATTCCGTCGTAGCCTCTTTTGTTTAAGACGGGTCCAGGCAATTCGCCAGAATAAGGGAAAAATCAACCGTATTGCATTATTGAAATTTTCCCGGCCACAAGCAAAGGATGATAGGCGCTAAATCAGAGTAAAAATCGGCAGGGTTCGCAAGCTGGAATTTCACATAAAATTTACTCTTCTGAAAAATACAAATTTCAAATCGATTTAACAAGGGTTTTTAAAGGATTCTAGGCAGAGGTCCAATCGAGGCGTTAAACCGGAGCCTTCTTTTTTGGAGCCGCAAGCGCGCTGACCACCCTTTTCATCATGGCGGCATCTTTGTGCGGCTGGGGCGATTCGCAGATCAGGGTGACCTCGCGTCTGGTTTTAAGCAGCGCTTCGGCCAGGGGCGCAAAGAATTTTTTGGTGGTCTTGAGATGTTTGCGCTCGCCTTTGGGCCCGTATTCAATGCCCGAAAAATGGGCGTGAAATTTTTTGGGCAGCCCTTTTAAAACCCCGGCAAAATCGATGTCTCCCTGGCAGCGGGCATACAGATGCGCGAAGTCGACACAGATGCCGCAGCCGGTTTCCCGCATCAATTTCAACAGCTCTTCCACCGAGCCGAATTGAGACGGTTTGCCCGTAATTTCAGGACATAATATTACCTTCCACTTGTTCTTTGAGATTTTTTTCTGAATTTCGACAATGGATTTTTTGATCAAACGATAGGTCTGTGGGGCGGTCTTTTTCTGATAAAAGCCGGCATGAAAGACCACATTGCGTGCTCCCAGGGCGGCGGCTCTTTCACAGGAATCCAGAATGCGTTTTTTACTGGCAGCGATCTTTTCTTTCTCATCGGAAGCCAGATTAATGTAATAGGGCGCGTGTACCGACAGGACGATTCCCTTTTCCTTTGCCAGGTCACCGACCGCCCGGGCGTCATCCAGGGACATCCGCACCCCGTAAGTAAACTCGACTTCCATGCAATCCAGCTTCATACGGGCCACCTTGCGAATGCCTTTAAGGTTGCCCAACCCGCCGGATCCCGCCGGTCCTATTTTTATCATATGTATTTTAGACAGGATTTACAGGATTATTCGGATTCTTTTTTTCATCACTTTCCAGATGAAAGTGATGAAACTAAATCCCACCCTACGGGCGGGAAAAATTCTGCAGTACTTTTATTCTATATTTTACATCCAGCCTTGAACATAAATTTTTTATTTAATTTTTAATCTGCGATAATCTGCGCAATCTGCGGATAATTTTTTATTTCTCTGTGATCTCCGTGCACTCTGTGGTGAATTCTTTCAGCCTTGAGTTTTGAGCTCAGGCCGCATTGCGATTAGCGGATTGATTCGGCACCAACATTTGCGGCTCGAAGTTCAGGGTGGCAAAGTAGTCTGTAACGGATTCTGCGCGCCTGATCAGCTCCACCGACCCGTCGGGACGCAGCAGCAATTCTTTGGGCCGCAGCCTGCCGTTGTAGTTAAATCCCATGGCATGACCGTGTGCGCCGGTATCGTGAATCAATAATCGGTCGCCTTCTTCAATCTCGGGGAGCAGGCGCTGGATGGCAAATTTGTCATTATTTTCACACAGGGATCCGACCACATCCACTTTTTCAAAGTCATGTTTGGGATGCTTTCCCATAACGCTAATGTGATGGTAGGCACCATAGATGGCCGGGCGCATCAAGGCCGACATACAGGCATCCACGCCGATATACTTACGATAAATGTCTTTTTGATTGATAGCGGTAGTAACCAGTACGCCGTGGGGCCCGGTCATATATCGACCGCTTTCGATATAAAACCGCGGCAGAAAGCCGTTTCGCTTCTCAAATTTTGAAAAAAGATCGGATATCTCATCTGCCATTGAATCGATATCGAGGGGTTCCTGTCCGGGTTGGTAGGGAATACCCATCCCGCCGCCGAGGTTGATGAAATCAAAATCAATATTTAGCGCTTCGGAAACCCCCTCCACCACTTGCAGAAGCATTTTCGCGGTTTCAACCATATAGGCGTAGCTCAGCTCATTGGATATCAGCATGGTATGCAGCCCGAACCGCCGGGCTCCCAGGGCCCGGGCAGCCTGATATGCACCCGGGATCTGCTCGTGGGCCACCCCGTATTTTGACTCCGAAGGATCGCCGATAATGCTGTTTCCGGTTCTGCGAGGGCCGGGGTTGTAACGGAAACTGATGGTCTCCGGCATCTGCGGTACTTTATCAATCAAAGACACATCATCCAGATTTAAAATACAGCCGCCACCGGCGGCGGCCGCATCGAATTCATCCGCGGTGGTATTATTGGAAGAAAACATAATATCTTCACCGCGGGCGCCGATTTGACGGCTAAGCATCAGTTCCGGAATAGAACTGCAGTCAAACCCGAATCCCAGATCCTGTATGATCCGGAGGATACTCGGATTGGGCAGGGCCTTGACGGCATAATATTCCCGGAAACCGTAAAGCCTCGAGAATGCTTTTATGACGCTCTGTCCGGTTTCGCGGATGCCGGTTTCGTCATAGATGTGAAACGGCGTTCCAAAATGGGCAACAATTTCATCCAGTAGCGGTAATAATCGGTTTTCGAATGATTTCGACATCGGCATCGGTCGAATTTCCTTTCAGGTCCGCAGATTACGCAGATTATCGCAGATTAAAAAATAGACAAAAAATCTATTTCAAGGTTCAAAGGTTAAAGTCTAATGGGCTCGAAGGCTATAAAGCTGGGAAGCTGGAAGGCTAAATTATTTTCAAATCCTTCAGCCTTATAGCCTCCAAGCTTCCCAGCTTCAAACCAATAACCATTAACAAAGAACCAATAACAGCTAAAAATTTCTGATGAAATTTTTAGCTGAGTGCCTGCTTGATTCGTGCCATGGCTTCTTTAACGTTTTCGTAATTATTAAACGCACTGATGCGGATGAATCCTTCGCCGCATTTTCCGAATCCGGCGCCCGGGGTGCAGACCACACCCGCTTTTTCCAGGAG
>JASFIU010000481.1:0-3952 GCA_050122495.1 Desulfobacterales bacterium
CATTTTGAAGAAGGGACCGAAGAGATCCAGAAACTTGTAATTTCAAGATATCTTCTCCGGTGAACGGCAGCATTGCCATCATCAAAAATCCGAAAAATTACACCGATAGCGGAACCACCACCGGCGCAATCCGGTTGAGTTTTTAAGAAAAATGTTTATGATCTCAATTAACAGATAACAGAAAACAAAAACAATCTGCACTTATATCATCTGCCATCTGTTTTCTGTGCTCTGTCTTCTTTAATTTCCTGACACCCGAAACCTGACACCTGACACCTAAAAAACCGTACTTAAGAAAAATTGACACAACGTAATAATAGAGACGGAGGTGACTGATAATGAACAAAAAAGATAATGTATTTTACTGGCTGCCGTGCGCGGTGGTGTTTGTCAGCACGGCCCATGAGGAAAAGAGAGACATCATGACAGCCACGGCCATGTTTGTTTCTGAAAAAGAGCCGCTGCTGGTGATCAGTGTTGCCAAAGACCACCTGACCGAACAGTTAATTTCGCAATCCGGCAAATTTACACTGGTTATCGCCGCCGAAGATCAAAAACAACTGGCCATGCAGGTCGGCAGTTTAAAAGGCGCAGAAGAAGACAAGTTTGAAAGGTTTTCCATTAAGACAAGCCCCGGAAAAACAGCTCAGGCCCTGATTCCGGACGGATCGGCCGCCTGGATGGAGTGCGAGGTCGAGACTACCAGCGACATCAAAGGGTACCGCCTCTTCACCGGGCGGGTCGTCGATCAGGACGATTCCGGCAAGCCGCCTTTGGTCTGGCACCAAGATGGCTTCTTTAAGCTGAATTCAGCTTAAAGCCGGCAGAGGGCATGGCGCATGGCGCATGGCGTAAAAGCGATGAACACCTGACTTCATGTTAAACCATCAAAATATTCACGCTCTGCGCTTTGCCCTCTGCTCTATGCCTTTTCGAAACTAGAAGGAAGTGCACTATCAATAACTCAAATACTGGCGCAGAGGTTGAACTATGTATACCTTACCTCCCATTGCAGTGGTCGGGACCTTCGACTCCAAAGCCGAAGAGCATATATTTCTCAGGGATCGCATCGAACAGAACGGGCTTTCCAGCCTCACAATTAATGTCGGGACCCGTGCGCCATCTCCTGCTCCGGTTGACATAGACTTATACCAATTGATTATTGCAAACAACGCCGCTGTGAAAGATAGCAGAGATAAGGCGATTGCAGCCATGATCGCAGAGGCCAAAATTCGTATCAAGAATCTCTACGACAATAACGAAATTTCAGGAATGATCTCGGCCGGAGGTGGCACCGGCACCCATATCGCGACCTGTATCATGCATGAGCTCCCCCTGGGCGTTCCCAAGGTGATGGTTTCCACCGTAGCATCCCGTAACATGGCCAACACAGTCGGCACCAAAGATATCACCATGATGCACAGTGTGGCCGACCTGCTGGGTGTCAACAGTGTGTCGGGCCGCATCCTGGATAAAGCCGCCGCCGGCATCTGCGGGATGGCCCGGAGCCGCTGGCGCCCACAGAAAGAAAAAAAGCGAATTGCCCTGCCCTTTTTCGGATTTATTACAGCCGGTGCGGAGGCAACCAAGGAAGCGCTTGGAAAGCTGGGATACGAAGTGGTGGCATTTCACGCCAACGGCACCGGCGGTATGGCCATGGAGGAACTCGCGGCAGAGGGTTATTTTCACGGCATTTTAGACCTGGCCACCCATGAACTGGCCGATCACTTGCTGGATGGCTATTGCGGCGATATCGGACCCGCTAGGTTTGAACCGGTGCCCGGACAATCCATACCCCGTCTGGTTGTTCCGGGCGGGCTTGATTGTGCGGTTCTGGAATTTACCCGCCGGAATATTCCGGAGCAATATAAAGATCGTAAGATTTTCTTTTATGATTTCCGCTCCGCCGTACGCCTGAACGAAGATGAAACCCGCACGCTGGCCGACCAGCTAACCGAAAAATTGAATAAAGACGCCTCAAATATAAAGGTATTAATACCGCTAAAGGGGTGGTCGGAAGCAGATCGCGATGAAGGTCCTTTATATGATCCACCGATGAACCTGTTTTTCACCCAACGCCTCAGGGAGAAACTCGATCATCACATTGAAATTACGGAAGTGGATCACCACATCAATGATCCGGCATTTGCTGAAATCGCCGCTCAAATGATGCATCAAATGGTTGGGGCAAAATAGAACTATATTAGACTTTGTCCTCCTATCATGATTTAAGCATTTCCTACTTTCTTCTTTAAAAATGCGTCATGCCCCAGTTAGCTTCTTAGCGAAGTGTAACTTTATCATGCACATTCTGGATTTTCCGATAATTTAGGTGCTCGCATGCTTATACAGATAAATCCTGCTACAAAAAAACCGACCGCGAAAATGTAAAACGGATATGTATAACTGCCATGGATATCGTAAAATAGAGCGGCAAATATCGGACCGACAGCATTTGCGGCCAGACGGATGGGGTTGGAATATCCTAAAATGCTGCCCAATGAATGACGTCCGAAAAAATCCGCCCAGATAATATTAAGCAACGGCGGTTTTCCACCTGACGTCACCCCGTAAAAGACAGATAACAGAAAAAGCATTCCAATTAAAGTGTGGCCGGATGTTTGTATAAGCGCTGTCCAGTATATTGCCAGAAATAGGAGGCTACTGAAAAAAACATTGACTGCTAAAAGAGTTTTAACGTTGATTTTTTCGGCAAACACCCCCCAGCTTATAGAACCGAAGGCACCGGAAAAATTGATTACCGCAAGGACCAGTACGGCCGTCATCGGTGCAATTCCAGAGTCTGTCAGAAAAGGATACATGTGAAAATTGATACCCGCCTGAACGAAAAGGATCAGACTGTTTACAGTGGTTAGCAACCAGAATGTCGATGTCCGAACCGCCTGGGTTCTGGTCAGAGAATACTTGGAATCAGGAACAAAACTAGCCTCGCTAATATGATCAGCCGGTTCATTAGAATTAGCTTCTTTAGAAACACCGGCATCACCGTCAGGCAACAATCCCATGCTTTCAGGTCTGCTGCGCAAAAAAAGTAAAACAGGAATTCCGGAAATTAAAAATACAATTACCCCCAGTGAACTCCAAGCAAGACGCCATCCAAAAACCAGGATGAAAAATTGAGCCAGCAAAGGTAACAAAGTCGATCCTAGCCGGGGTCCCAGGCTAGCAATCCCCATGGCCCGACCTCTTTTTCGAATGAACCAGTTCGAAACGCTAACCGGTATAACCAACAGAAGAATCCCCACAGCAATCATTCTACCCGTTCCGAAAAACAAGTAAAGCTGCCATATTCGGCTGACAAATGTCATACCGACCAAACCGAGGCTCAAAAACAGAATGCCCCAGAATGCCGTCATTCTCGGTCCGTGTCGGTCCAATACCGGACCGATGAATGGGGATAAAAGTCCGGCGCTTAACGAACCGATGGCAATTGACCCGGTAATGGCCGCCCGGCTCCAACCAAATTCATTTGCCATGGGTTTCATGAAAATGGCGAGAATCGCCTGAAAAGCAGCGGACTCGGTTACACCGATCAAAAATGCGACTCCCACAATAATCCAGCCGTAAAATGGTTTTTTCAAATTTTTCTCTTTAAACCGGTTAAAATTTAATATCTAACAAAATGTGGCTGGCAGTCACGATTGCACCAATCAGGATAATGCAATCGCAAATCACCAATATCGATATATTTTTCTTCAGGGTACATATAGTCGATTTAATTTCGAAATCCATATTAGCGGTCGTAGAATATGGAATCAAGTCTAGAAGTGGTATGCGTCTCAATCATTTTTTAGGTGGTGCCGTACATGTAGCAGTAAAAAGCGGCGCCCTCCTGCTTGCAATCTCCCGGGACATACGATAATAGCTCCATGGGTTAAATCAGGTTCAAAGTCCAAGCACGCTTAAAAAGCAAGGATGATCCCTTAGCGTT
>JASFIU010000482.1:0-3948 GCA_050122495.1 Desulfobacterales bacterium
TTGAAACCACTTTATAATAATTCGGATTGCGGAGGCAGCGACCACCTGCGAAGCGGGTGGCTCGGATTTTAACGCCATAGGCGGTAAAGGCGGGGCGCGAAGCGACTCAATCGTTGAGAACAACGCGATGGAACCGGGTGCGAAGTCCCGCCTTGGCGGGATTTGGAAAACCCAATTAAAAGAACTCTGGTCATTCCGCATGGCGGACAAGAGACGATTATGACAGCTTTACTTAAAATTGCCAGCATCGAGACCCTTTACTACGACCGCATATACGCGCTACACGGTCTGTCCCTGGAGGTGCAGGAAAAGGAGATATTTGCGGTTCTGGGGCCCAACGGCGCGGGCAAAACCACACTGCTCAAAACCATAGCGGGACTTCTCAAAGATCAACCGAATAAGGGCACCATCGAATTTATGGGAAAGCGCATCCACCGCCTGCCCCCTGAGCATATCTCCCGCCTGGGGGTGGTTTATGTGCCGGAAGACCGCGGTCTTTTCCGGGAGCTAACCGTCAAAGAGAATCTGGACCTGGGCTGCTGGGGCCGCAAAGACAAAGAAATACAGGATGATTTTGATTTCATCTATCAGCTGTTTCCCATCCTCAAAGCGCGCACCAAGCAGCAGGCGGAGACCCTTTCCGGCGGTGAACAGCAAATGCTGGCCATGGCCCGGGCGATCCTCTGCCGCCCCAGATTACTCATGCTGGATGAGCCCTCCCTCGGATTGGCACCGAAAGTCGCCCGGGAAGTGTACGACGCGCTATTGAAAATCAGCCAGGCCGGCACGACGATTCTGCTGGTTGAACAGAATGCCAAAATGGCACTGGGCATTGCAAATTTCGGATACATCATGGAAACGGGCAGAATCGTGCTCGAAGGAACGGCCAAAGACCTGCAGGAAAATGAAGATGTGCAGGAACTTTACCTGGGAGTGGGGCAGGAGTCCATTTCACCCAAAGGATGGCGGCTATATAAAAAACGGAGGACCTGGTAGTGGAAGACATGGCATCGAGTTTTCCGGCTCTTTTTTTTCAACAGGTGGATGCCCAGGGAGACCGGGTTGCGCTGAGGCGCAAGGAATATGGCATCTGGAACCGGATCACCTGGAAGGAATACGGACAGATGGTCAGGGAAGCGGCTGCGGGGCTGCTGGCCATGGGCCTTGAGCGCGGAGACCGCGTCGCCATTCTGGGAGATAATCGGCCGGAATGGCTGATTTGCAATCTGGCTACCATGTCCATCGCCGGTGCGACCTGCGGCGTTTATTCCACCAATGCGCCCGAACAGGTGGCCTATGTCGTCGGCCATTCGGAATCGGCGGTCCTCTTTGTGGAGAACGAGGAACAGGTCGACAAGGTTCTGCAGGTCGAATCGGAGCTGAACCTTAAAAAAGTGGTCGTCTGGGACCCCAAAGGCCTGTGGGGGTTTTCCCATGAAAATATCATTTTTTACGACGAATTCATGCAGCAGGGCCGCACGTATCTGCAGGCCCATCCGGAATGTGTTTCCGAGCGCATGGCGGCTATCGATCCCGAGGATACCGCCATGGTCATTTACACCTCGGGCACCACCGGCCGGCCCAAAGGGGCCATGCTCAGTCACTACAACATTTTGACCTTAACGCGCTCATTTACATCGGCCATCGCCGCTTACCCCAACGATGAAATGCTTTCTTTCCTTCCCCTGGCCCATATCTATGAAAACCTCATTTCCCTGTTTCAGGCGGTCTGGGGCGGATCGACCGTCAATTTTCTTGAAAGTATCAACACCCTGGGTCAGGATCTGCGGGCCGTATCCCCCACCGTTTTTGCCAATGTTCCCCGGATATGGGAAAAACTGGTTTCGATGATCGAGATCCGCATGTCGGATTCCACGATTCTCAAGAAAATCCTGTACCGTCTCAGCATCGGCGTCGGCCTGCGGTATGTGCGCACACCCAAACATACCCGCGCGCGGTTTCTGTGGAGTCTGTTATATTGGCCCTGTTACGGCTTGGTCCTGTATCATTTAAAAAGGCAACTGGGGCTGGAGCGCCTGCGCTACGCCGTCTGCGGGGCGGCGCCGGCCTCACCGGAACTCTTTGACTATTATAACGCCCTGGGGGTCCCCTTGAGGGAGGGGTATGGCCAAACCGAATCCACCGGGGTCATTGCGATCCAGCGCCTTGACCGGCCGCGGCGGGGATATGTGGGCGAGCCGATTCCGGATTTGGAGGTTAAAATTGCAGAAGACGGCGAAGTCCTGGTCAAAGGTCCGAACGTTTTCAAGGGTTATTTCAAGGATCCCGACCTGACGGCCGCCACCATTGTGGACGGCTGGCTTCACACCGGCGATGTCGGCGCCATGGATGGCGGTTTTCTCAAGATCCTGGATCGAAAAAAAGATATTATTATCACCGCCGGCGGCAAAAACATCACCCCGGCTTTCATTGAAAACAAGCTGAAGTTCAGCTCCTATATACAGGATGCGGTGGTTATCGGGGATCGGCGCAAATATCTAACCGCCCTGATCCTCATCGACGAAGACAATGTCACCAAATTCGCCCAGGACGAGCGGGTCCCTTTCACGACCTTTGCCGATTTGACCCGCAACCCGGAGATATTAAAGCTTATAGATGCCGAGGTCTCCAAGGTTAACAAAAACCTTTCAAGAGTCGAAACCATTAAAAAATTCGCCCTGATGCCCAGACAATTTTACGAGGAAGACGGCGACGTCACCCCCACTAAAAAAGTCAAACGGCGCTTTTTGGAAAAACGCTATGCCGATATGATCGAAAGTCTCTACCAAGGATAAAACCACATGGATCTTATCGAAAGTTATGCCGAAGAATTGCAGCTCATCCGCCGGCCCTGGACCCGTGTCGGGGTGGCCGTCCTGATGGTTGCCCTTCTGCTGCTGCCCTGGTATGTCTCGGATTCCTTGCTTACCATAGCGACCGTCATTTTTATTTATTCGGTCGGCGCTCTGGGACAGAATCTTCTCATCGGGTACACCGGTCAGATCTCTTTTGCCCAGTCCGCGTTTCTGGCCATCGGCGCCTTCACCTTCGGGCATATGGCCCGCTTCGGGATGCCCTGGCCCCTGGGTCTTTTAGCGGCCGGTGTGAGTGCCGGGCTATTCGGTCTGATCGTCGGTATTCCGTCCCTGCGTCTCAAAGGACCCTACCTGGCCATCGCGACCCTGGGATTCGGGGTTGCGGTCTATCAGGTGTTTGCAAATTCCGAGATGCTATCGGGCGGCCGTATGGGACTGATTATCAAAAAATTGTCGCCGCTCTTCGGGCTCTCGCAAATCACCTTTAATTATTATTTTTATTTCCTGATCGCACTGCTTTTTACCCTGGTGACCTATAACATTATATCCTCTTATATGGGCCGGGCCTTCATTGCGGTGCGCGACAATGATATTGCAGCCGAGGTCATCGGTGTGAATCTGACGCGCTACAAGCTGATTGCTTTTGGTATCAGTTCTTTTTACACCGGCGTCCAGGGCGGGCTTTACGGGCTTTTCACCGGATACCTCGAGCCTCATATGTTCACTTTTATGGAATCGGTCACGCTGTTTGTGGCCGTCATCATCGGGGGGCTGGCATCCATCGAGGGCTCGATATTCGGCGCGGTTTTTGTGATTCTCGTCCCTCAGATTTTAAGTGATTACAAAGAGATGGTCCCGGTGGTCTACGGGGTGACCATCCTGCTGGTCTTGATCTTCCAACCGCTGGGGCTTTACGGCATGTGGTTCAAGATGAGACTTTATTTTCGAAACTGGCCTTTTCGTTAAAGCCTTATTGGTAAGGGATATCGGATGACACTATTTCTTCAATACCTGGTTTCAGGACTCGCCACCGGCAGCATCTATGCGCTGGTAGCGCTGGGCCTGGCCTTGATCTATCGCTCGACGCGCATACTGAATTTTGCGCACGGAGATATCACCACGGCGGGCACCT
>JASFIU010000483.1:0-3915 GCA_050122495.1 Desulfobacterales bacterium
GCCTCCGGCCATTGGTTATTTGCAAGATACCAGATAAGAGGAGAAAATAATGGCGGTAAGCGATCCAATAGCCGACATGTTGACGCGCATTAGAAATGGTGTCAAAGCCAAGTTTAACAGTGTTGATGTGCCGGGGTCGAAACTTAAAACAGAGCTGGCCAAGATATTGAAGGAAGAAGGGTTTATAAAGAATTACAAATTCCTTAAGGACGGCAAGCAAGGTATTTTGAGGATATACCTCAAATACGGTCCGGGGCAGTCTCCTGTAGTTTACGGCCTCAAACGAATCAGTAAACCCAGCCGCAGGGTTTATGTGAAAAGCAAGGATATCAAGTCTGTCTATAACGGAATGGGGATTTCCATATTATCCACATCGATGGGTGTCATGACAGATAAAAAGGCCCGGCAGGAAAACGTCGGAGGCGAGATTCTGTGCAATATATGGTAGACCTAATTTGAAAGCTCAATTTAGGGCAGATTTAATCGCAGGTCGCAAGTAGGTCAAACAAGCGTAAATGATTCGTTGATATGACGTGCTTCTTTTATACCTGCTGTAAAGGGGATGTTACCCATGTCTCGAGTTGGTAAAAAGCCGATTATAATTCCGGAAAAAACCAAGGTTTCATATGATAACCGGGTTTTAACCGTTCAAGGTGACAAAGGCAGCCTGACACGATCGATCCATCCTGCCGTGGATTTGAAAATAGAAGATGGTGTCCTGAATGTGGTTGTCTTGGAGGATAAACGGACAAACCGGGCTCTGCAAGGGCTCACGCGCAGTCTGGTGGCAAACATGATTATCGGTGTTAACCAGGGATTTGAGCGCACCCTGCTCATCAATGGTATCGGCTATCGGGCCGAGATGAAAGGCAACGCCATCGTTTTTAACGTCGGGTATTCTAACCCGGTTACATTTGATCTTCCGGAGGGTATCTCCGCATCCATCGACCGGAACACCACGGTTAAGTTGTCCGGTATCGATAAAGAAAAATTGGGTTTAACAGCGGCGGCCATCCGCAAAATTCGGCCCCCGGAACCTTATAAGGGTAAAGGGATAAAATATGCGGAGGAATATGTCCGCAGAAAAGCCGGTAAAGCAGGCGTCGCTGCCCAGCAATAAGCTTTAACATAAATAGGTTTTGAAAAATGGGAACGTTGAATTTAAGAACGCAAGCACGTCTAAAACGAAAAAAAAGGATTCGCAAAAAGATGGTGGGTACCGGCAACCGACCGCGCTTGTGTGTGTTTCGAAGTGCCAGACACATTTATGCGCAGGTGATTGACGATTCTATCGGTCAAACCCTTGCCGCCGCATCGAGCATGGAAAAAGACGTTCGCGAAAATCCGGAATCGAAGAACAAGGTAACTACGGCCAATACAGTGGGAAAAATCATTGGCCAGCGTGCAATCGAAAAAGGATTGAAAAAGGTCGTATTTGACCGCAACGGCTTTCTGTACCACGGCAGGATCAAAGCCGTTTCCGATGGTGCCAGGGAAGCCGGTTTGGAATTCTAAAAATTAAAAAGGGATTAACCACAAAGGTCACAAAGCACACAAAGAATTATTATAAATTGTCTTTAAGAACTTTGTGAACTTCGTGTCTTTGTGGTGATAAGCTATTTGGGAATTTAACCTTTCTCTATTGTGTGTGATATAAAAGGAGGCAGGCTCTTGTTCAAACAGGAAATCGGGGAAACTGAATTAATAGACAAGGTTGTCCATATTAATCGGGTGGCTAAGGTCGTAAAAGGAGGACGGCGTTTCAGTTTCAGCGCGATCGTTGTCGTCGGTGACGGCCAGGGTTCCGTTGGTTTCGGGCTCGGGAAAGCCGGGGAAGTCCCGGAAGCCATTCGCAAAGGGGTGGAAAAAGCAAAACGAAGCATGATTGATGTCCCCCTGCTTGAGGGCACTATACCCTACGAGACGATCGGCAGGTTCGGCGCTGGTAGAGTTTTACTTAAACCGGCTTCCCAAGGTACCGGTGTAATTGCCGGCGGTGCCGTAAGGGCTGTTCTGGAGGCGGCCGGCGTGCAGAATATTCTAACCAAGTGTATCGGATCGCATAATCCGCACAACTTGGTGAAGGCAACGATAAACGGTCTTGAACGACTCGAGAGTCGTGAACAGGTGGCTGCCAGGCGAGGAATTTCGGTAGAAGATCTCTAGAACGCATTTTTGAGATGGATTCTAGATTCCAGCACAGAAAGAACAAGGACAGGATCGCGAAAGGATGAGATAAATGGCTGGAAATGTTAAAGTAACACTCGTTCGAAGCATGATTGGCAGACCCGAGCGCCATCGTCGAGTCTTACGGGGAATGGGGTTAACCCGACTAAATAAAACGGTTGAGCTTAAGGATACACCTGAAATTCGAGGGATGATCGATAAGGTTTCGCATCTCGTTAGCACTGAGGAGAAGGTCGATGAAGCTTCATGAACTATCGCCGCCTTCGAGATCCCGCAAGATGAGTAGACGCCTGGGTCGCGGCGTTGGAAGCGGCAGAGGGACGACCGCCGGTCGAGGTACCAAAGGGTATAACAGCCGATCCGGTGGCGGTGTCAGGCCCGGTTATGAAGGCGGACAGATGCCGATTCAACGGCGCCTTCCCAAGCGCGGGTTTACCAATATTTTCAGGAAAAAAATTGCCGTCATCAATGTAAGGGATTTGCTGGCATTCAAAAGCGGCAGTTTGGTGGATGAAGACGCACTGGTGAAGGCGGGACTCGTCAAAGGCAAAAAAGACGGTATCAAATTACTAGGGCAGGGGGAGATCACCATTGCCCTCAATGTTAAACTCAGCCACGTCAGCAAAAGCGCTAAAGCGAAAATTGAAGCGGCTGGCGGTACGATAGAGGTTGTGCAATGATCGGCGGCGGATTCCAAAATGTTTTCAAAATCCCCGAGCTGAAGAAGCGCATTTTTTTCACGTTAGCATTGCTCGTCGTATACCGGATGGGTGTTCATGTCCCGGTCCCGGGAATCGATGCGTCGGCGCTGGCATCCTTCTTTGCCAGGGCGGAAGGCACCATATTCGGGATTTTTAATATGTTTTCCGGAGGCGCTTTCGAGAGGCTGTCTGTTTTTGCCCTTGGAATCATGCCTTATATCAGTGCCTCTATTATCTTACAGCTGTTAACGGTTGTCATCCCCCATCTGGAACAGTTAAAAAAAGAAGGGGAGCAGGGACGCAAAAAAATCACACAGTATACTCGCTATGGCACGGTTGTATTAAGTATTATTCAGGGATTTGGCATCAGTGTCGGTTTGGAGAGTATGAGCTCGCCCGGAGGGGCACCGGTGGTGATGGAACCGGGATGGGCCTTTCGGTTGATGACGGTCATCACGCTGACGGCCGGTACGGCCTTCATCATGTGGCTGGGGGAGCAAATTACCGAGCGCGGAATCGGCAATGGCATTTCGTTGATCATTTTTGCCGGTATCATTGCACGGTTGCCGACTGCTGCCGGGAATACGTTTCGATTGCTGTCCACCGGTGAAATGGGAATCTTTATCGCCTTGATTCTGGTCATTTTTATGGTGCTGGTTGTCGGATTTATCATCTTTGTCGAACAGGGGCAGCGCCGCATTCCGGTTCAATATGCAAAACGGGTGGTGGGACGAAAAATGTACGGCGGTCAGAGCACCCATTTGCCTTTGAAAATAAATACATCCGGTGTGATCCCGCCGATTTTTGCTTCATCGATCATCATGTTTCCGGCAACAATCGGAAGTTTTGTCAATATCCCCTGGATCAGAAATATTGCCGAAACCATGCGGCCGGGCAATCCCATTTACGAATTACTGTTTGTCGGATTTATTTTCTTTTTCTGTTATTTCTACACGGCCGTCACCTTTAACCCGGTTGACGTTGCCGAAAATATGAAAAAACATGGTGGGTACATTCCGGGTATCCG
>JASFIU010000484.1:0-3910 GCA_050122495.1 Desulfobacterales bacterium
GTTTTGCTGCACGAAAAAAAGATCAGCGGTATGAAAGACCTATTACCCCTGTTAGAGCAAGTAGCTAAGCAAGGCAAGCCGTTATTGATCATCGCCGAAGACGTAGAGGGGGAGGCTTTGGCCACACTGGTAGTGAACAAGCTTCGCGGCACCTTGCAAGTCGCAGCCGTCAAAGCGCCGGGTTTTGGGGATCGCCGCAAGGCTATGCTGGGCGATATCGCTGTTTTGACCGGAGGCCAGGTCATTTCCGAAGATATGGGCATCAAGCTGGAAAACGTGACCAGCAATGATCTTGGAAGGTGTAAAACAGTCAAAATTGACAAGGATGACACAACTCTTGTGGAAGGCGCGGGATCTAAAAGCGAGATCGAAGGCCGCGTGCGCCAGATTCGAGCCCAGATTGAGGAAACCACTTCCGATTATGACCGGGAGAAGCTTCAGGAGCGCCTGGCAAAGCTCGTTGGCGGCGTTGCCGTAATTCGTATCGGAGCCGCAACCGAAACCGAAATGAAGGAAAAGAAGGCTCGTGTTGAAGACGCCCTGAATGCCACCCGCGCAGCGGTAGAGGAAGGGATCGTCCCGGGCGGCGGTGTCGCTTTGATCCGCTGCATGAAAGCCCTGGATAAAATAGATGCATCCGATGAGGAGAAAAACGGCATCGAAATTCTAAAAAGAGCCCTGGGCGAACCGTTGCGGCAGATAGCAGAAAATGCCGGTTACGAGGGATCGGTGGTTTATGGAAAAGTTGTAGAGGGTAAAGCAGATTATGGATTTAACGCTGAAACTGAAAAATATGAAAACCTGATGGCTTCCGGTGTAATCGATCCGACCAAAGTCGTGCGCTTTGCACTGCAAAATGCAGCTTCGGTCTCCGGGCTGATGATCACTACCGAGGCCATGGTGACTGAAAAACCCAAAAAAAAATCAAAACAGCCTGATATGCCGGAAATGGATGAAGACATGTATTAATATGACTGCTTGCCCGGCTGCTTCAAAACCGCAGCCGCGCACGGCGGTCTTTTATCTTATTAAAGCAGATGGGACCACTGAAAATGGAAGAACACGAACTGGAATACTTTAAAGAAATTTTGACAACCTGGTTGGCAGAACTAAGGCACTCGGCGGGCAATACGGTTGAAGGGCTGTTAAACGTCGAGGCGATTTCGGCAGATTTCGTAGATATTGCAACCTTCGAGAATGAAAGGAGTACCGCTCTTCGTATCAGAGACCGCGAAAGCAGGTTAATCAGAAAAATTCGCAGATCTCTGGCGGACATCGAAATCGGTGAATATGGCATTTGCGAAGACTGTGGCCGAGAGATCGCTATCGAACGCCTGAAAGCAAGGCCGATTGCGAGACATTGTATCCGTTGTAAAACCAAACAGGAGGCTTTAGAAAAAATGATGGGGGTTTGAAGATTGGGAGATAATCAGATGGAACATGAAAATCCGCTCAGCATGGCAGATCAGGAACTTTCTGATCATAAAGATCCCGCAAAAACTGCAGTCGATTGTATCTGTCCAAAATGTGGTGAACACCACATTATCAATTTTCACTGGATTGGAAGAGGTACGCCCCGAAAATTTTGCCCGACTTGCAAAACAGGCGTTTAAATCAGTCTTAAAATACAAATTGATGAAAGGAGAATCAGATGAACAAAGCAGATCTTATCAGCGAAGTCGCCAAAGTCGTCAGCACTAAAAAGGACGCTCAGGCCGCCGTAAATTGTGTATTTACATATATTCCCAAAGCTATGAAGAAAGGGAGCCCGATTACCATCGCGGGATTCGGCACATTCAAAGTCGCAAAAAGAAAAGCACGAAAGGGCCGTAATCCCAAAACCGGTGAGGAAATAAAAATTAAAGCATCCAAGACGCCCAAGTTTGTCGCCAGCAGAAAGTTAAAATATTTCATCAATTAGGCCATTGACCTGTTGACATATTGTTTAAAAGACTCTTTTAAACCAAATCTACCATCTAACCATCTCCGGTTATTCCTTTATTGCTCAAGCTAAGGAGGCATCATAATGAATCACTATTTCGATATCAGCTATGAGGGGAATAATGTTCTGCGACGTGAAAAGCGAATTAGCTTACAGGAAACCATCCACCATGCGACCCTGGAAATCCTTCAGGATACCGGTATCAAAGTCATGAATGAAAATGCTACAGAGCTCTTTCATAGCTCCGGAGCGATTGTGGAAAAATTCGATGGTCACAGCATTGTAAAAATCCCCCCACATATGGTTGAAGCATGCCTTGCCTGGTCACCCCGAAAAATAACCTACAGCGGACGCGTCGAGGATGAAAATTATTTTGCACGCCCGGGATCAGTGGCATTTTCCACCTTCGGAGGCTGTATTAAAATAATCGATCCAGTCACTCGGAAACGCCGTTTGTCGCGAAAAACTGATCTCGAAAGCATCGTTCGTGTTTGTGACTATCTTGATGAAATTCGTGTTGCCAATCGGGTCCTCAACGCCACCGATGTCCCCTCAGAGGCGCAGTCGGTTCACAACATGGAAGCCATCCTAAAAAACACAGGCAAACACTTTATTATCGGTGCGGATTCTCCTGCTTCATTAAGGGCGATGGCTGCTCTTGCCGCTGTCAGTGTCGACAGTAGGGACAACTTCGTCAAGGAACCTATTTTTTCAGTCAGTGTTTGCCCGGTCAGCCCACTGGTCATTCCGCAAAACACAGCAAGTATTATCATTGAGGCTGCAAATGCCGGGATCGGGATCGTCGTCATCCCAATGGCCATGTCCGGCGGAACAGCTGCAGCGACCTTGGCGGGCGCTTTGGTTTCGCATAATGCTGAAGTTTTAAGCTGTATCGTACTTGCACAACTTGCACGAAAAGGAGCCGCCTGTACCTATGGCAGTTGCAGCACAATCCTGGACCTGAGATACGGGACGAGCGCCGTCGGCTCACCCGAATACGCCAAAATAAATTCCGCTATCGCCAAGCTCTCAAAATACTATAAATTGCCATCATTTGTAGGAGGCGGCTGCTCCGACAGCAAGGTGCCGGATCATCAATCGGCTTATGAGTTTACCCTGAGTGCCGCAATGACAGCCTTTTCAGGGGCCAACATGATTTTTGGCTGCGGCGGCCTCGAGCAAGGATTGACAATGGATTATGCCAAGCTCATCATGGATGCAGAAATGGTCAAAATGATATTGAATGCCGCCACCGATATTCCCTTTGATGATGACGCCCTGGCACTTGATATCATCAACAGTGTCGGACCGGGTGGCTCCTTTCTGACCCATGAGCACACCCTGAGGCATATGCGTGATCAATCTTTTACACGATTATTCGACCGCAGGACTCTGGAGGACTGGGGTTCTGAAACGGCCAAGGTTTCATTGCTGGAACTTGCGTACGCGGAAGCTGCAGATATTATCAACACTCATCAGCCACCAAAGTTGCCATCCGGTGCAGAAATGGCCATGGAAGAGATTGTAAAGGAGTTTGAAATTAAAGCCGGCATTGGCAAGAGAATGAAAACAGCTGTTAAAGCAGCTGCTTGATTCAGCGATTATCTGCACGGTAAATATTCTGAATGATAATATCACAAGAATTAATTGGGTTCTTGATTAATTCGGTGGGAATAATAGTTTTTCAAGATTCTGTTACACAATCTCAAATAAAGACTGGCTGCCAATAAACCTGAGAAGAAAAAGGATGACACCAAAAATCATCGCACACGGTGGTGCACGCAGTGGTGAATCTCAAGAGGCAGAGCGACGGAAAGATGTCATCGCCGCATGTGAGGAGGGCTATGACGTTCTTCGAAAACAAGGTGCTGTCGATGCAGTAGAACTCGCGATTAAGCGACTGGAGGCCTCGAAATACCTCAATGCCGGCGTCGGAAGTTATCTACAACTAGATGGCCGGGTTCGTAT
>JASFIU010000485.1:0-3910 GCA_050122495.1 Desulfobacterales bacterium
GACTGCTCCGCTTTTGCCGCGACATCGGCGAGAAGCTGACGGACCTCCTCAAACCGTCCGTATTGATCACGGCCGTCAAGGAGGTACTGCAGCTGCAGTATCTGGACGGCGGCGGCTGGGGATGTAGCTATCCGAGCGATGAGAGCTCTTCATTAAGGCGCTGGCTCCATCATTTCACGTTTTACGGTTTTCTGCTTTGTTTTGTGGCCACCACGCTCGGCGCTATCTACCATTATCTTTTCGGGTGGCATGCGCCTCACGGCTATATGAGCCTGCCGGTGATTTTCGGCACTCTGGGAGGAATCGGCCTGCTGATCGGGCCGGTCGGCCTACTGGTGCTGAAATCGGGCCGCAATCGCGAGATCACCGATGAAAAGCAGTGCGGCATCGACACCGCCTTTCTGGCTCTGTTGTTTTTGACCAGCGCCACCGGACTGCTGCTGCTCGTATTGCGCGAAACAACTGCGATGGGCACTTTGCTGGTCATCCACTTGGGCTTCGTGATGGCGTTGTTCCTCACACTGCCTTACGGCAAATTCGTCCACGGTATTTATCGTTTTGTCGCCATAGCGAAATATGCCCTTGAGCGGGAACGCAAACAAACGTTAGGCGTTTGACAGCCCATTGTACCAGACAGGGGAGACGATAGACACCGCCACCAACGATACGAACCGCAAACAGAGAGCGTAAAATAAAGGGAGGAATATACATGGTTAAGCTGGGATTCATCGGCTTTGGAGAAGCCGCCTTCAACATCGCCAAAGGTCTTGGGGATGAAGGCCTTAAGGGTATCATCGCATATGACAAGTTTTGGAATGTCGCGCCTCAATCCGAATTGATCTGCGAGCGCTCAGAGGAAGCGAACGTCGAACTGGCACCGGACCTGCAGGCCATGATTGATAAAAGCAAGATTATCTTATCGGCCGTCAGTGCCGACATGGCCGTTTCATTAGCACAGGCCGCCAAACCATTCTTGAAAAAGGATCAGATATATGTCGATATCAACGCGACGTCACCCATGACCAAAGAAGAAGTGGACGCCATCATCTCCCCGGTGGCCCTGTTCGTGGACTGTGCGGTAATGGGACCGGTTCCCAACTACGGACACAAAGTTCCGCTTTCGGTTTCAGGAAACGGGGCACAGATCTTTATCGAAAAAATGGCGCCTTACGGGATGAACATTACCTTTATGGACGCGCCTGCGGGCAGCGCCTCGGCCTCGAAGATGTTTAGAAGCATTTTCATGAAAGGTTTTGTGATGCTGCTTCTGGAGATGCTCGTGGCCGCTCGTCAATACCAGGTCGAAGATGAGGTTCTCAAATCTGTCAATAAGACTTTAACTGCCGGTGATCTTTTGGAGATTATCAACGGCCTTGTTGCCCGCGGCGTTATTCATTCCGAACGACGCGAACATGAAATGGACGAAGTGATCGCCACGCTGAACGCCTTAGGCGTCGACGGCACGATGTCTGTTGCCACACAAGCCAAACTAAAATGGTGTACGAACCTTAAACTCAAAGATTACTTTAAAGGGGTGCCGCCGCAAGATTTCCACGAAATCTTTGCTCCCATCGAAAAATAGGTTTCTCAGCATGCATCGGAATCTGTTTCAAAAACTGGTTGACGCTCATCTCGTTTCGGGAACGCCTGAGAAAGGCAGCGAAATTGGTTTGCGGATAGACCAAACCCTGACCCAGGATGCATTAGGTACCATGGCCTATCTCCAATTTGAATCCATGGGTGTCTCAAAAGTAAAAACGCAGCTATCGGTTTCATATGTGGATCATCTCACCTTGCAGGTGGGATACGAAAATTCCGATGATCATAAGTACTTGAGGACCGTGGCGGACAAGCATGGCATTTTGTATTCAAAACCGGGAAACGGGATTTGCCATCAGATCCACCTGGAAAGATTCAGTCGTCCGGGATCGACCTTGCTTGGCGGCGACAGCCATACGCCCACTTGTGGGGCAGTCGCCATGCTGGCCATCGGGGCCGGAGGATCAGACGTAGCGGTGGCGATGTCGGGGGGTCCTTTTTTTCTGATCTATCCAAAAGTGATACGGGTAAATTTGCAGGGTCAACTGCTGCCCTGGGTAACGGCTAAAGATGTCATCCTCGAATTGCTGAAGAAACTGACCACGAAGGGCAATGTGAACACGGTTATAGAATACAACGGTCCAGGTACCCATCAACTCTCTGTTCCCGAAAGGTCCACGTTGACGAATATGGGCGCCGAGCTGGGTGTAACCACCTCGCTGTTTGCCAGCGATGATATTACCTTGGATTTTTTTCGCGCCCAGCAGCGGGCGGATGAATGGGTGGAATTATTGCCTGATCCGAACGCTCAATACGATCAAACCATCGATTTGGATCTGAGCACCATTGAACCGAATATCGCTTTGCCTCACTCTCCGGATAACGTTAGAAAAGTTCGAGAAGTCGCTGGGGTCCCGGTCGATCAGGTATTGATCGGCAGCTGCACCAATGCTTCATACAAGGATCTGATGACGGTGGCGTCGATGTTGAAAGACCGGCGGGTTCACCCCCGCGTCAGTTTTGGTGTATCTGCCGGCAGCAGACAGGTCCTTCGAATGATTTCCGCCAACGGCGCCTTGACCGACATCGTTGATTCCGGTGCGCGCTTACTCGAATCTGCATGCGGTTTTTGTGCGGGGTATGGCCAGTCTCCCCATGCCGGCGCGGTTTCGCTTCGCACCAACAATCGGAATTTCAAAGGCCGCAGCGGAACCCAGGATGCCGGGGTCTATCTAGTTAGTCCCGAAACGGCCGTCGCCGCAGCACTGACCGGCAAAATAACCGATCCGCGTGGACTAAATATTGATTATCCAGAAGTAAAACCACCGAAACAGTATACCGTCGACGACAGCATGTTTGTTAAGCCGTCATATGCAGATGAAGTATTTCACGGTCCGAACATAAAGCCCCCACCGCGCAACACTCAGATGCCAGGCCGCCTCAAAGCAATTGTGGCCGTCAAGCTGGGCGATAAAATCACCACGGACCATATTATACCCGCCGGTCCGGTCAGTCGATACCGTTCAAACATTCCAAAGTCGAGCGAATTCGTATTCACAAACATAGCCCCCGATTTTTTACTTAATTGTCAGCAGGCCCGGACGCAAGGGCTGGCAGCTGTTATTGTTGCAGGCACAAGCTACGGTCAAGGTTCTTCCCGGGAGCATGCCGCCCTGTGTCCGATGCATTTGGGGGTGCGCGTTGTGATCGCAAAGAGCATCGAACGCATCCACATGGCCAATCTGGTTAACTTTGGGATCACGCCCTTAATGTTTAAGAACAATGAGGACTTTGACAAAATTCAATCCAACGACGAATTGGAACTCTTAAATGTTCAAGATGCGTTGCAGCAATTTGAGTTCGAGGTGATTAACCGGACCCAACAAGATCACTTTAGCGTGTATCATAGCCTGACACCGAGACAGATCGAAATATTGTCGAGCGGGGGTCAAATTAACCATTATTTGCAAACGAATCGGAAGGAATCATAATGGACACGATGTCTGACGTCATGCTTTTTACCCCGGGGCCCGTAGAGGTTCCCGCAAGTGTTTTAATGGCTGGTGCACGAAAAATGATACACCACCGTACGCCTGAATTCTCAGCCATTTTGGAAGCCGTAATCGAGCGCATGAAGGTCGTTTTTGGTACTCAGGAGGATGTTTTGTTGGTGCATACCTCCGGCAGAGGGGCAATGGAAGGGGTTTTAAAAAATTTGTTTTCGGGGGGGGATAAAATTCTCTGTATCTGCAATGGGTACTTCGGAGAAATGTTTGCTCACATCGCAGAAGCCTCAAATTTGATTGTCACCCGTACATTTGAGTCCTGGCTTCATCCCCTGGATTTGGATTCGTTTGAACAGATGCTAAAA
>JASFIU010000486.1:0-3908 GCA_050122495.1 Desulfobacterales bacterium
GAACAAAAATTAACCGAATTGAACATCTCTTCAGACCTTTATATCATGCAATCAAACGGGGGCACTATCACCGCCCAATCCGCGCGTCGTTCGAGCGCCCGCACCGCCCTTTCCGGTCCGGCCGGCGGCGCCTTAACCGGAGTGTATCTGTCCGATCGTTTAAACGAGCCGGATGTGATCACCATTGATATGGGCGGCACCAGTTCGGATATTTGCCTGATTGATAAAGGCCAGCCCCGGCTGACCACTGAAGCCGACATCGAGGGATATCCGATCAAATTACCCATGATCGACATTAACACCATTGGCGCCGGCGGTGGCTCCATCGCCTGGATTGATGACGGCGGCGCCCTTCGGGTCGGACCTCAGAGTGCCGGTGCTGATCCCGGTCCGGTTTGTTACGGCCGCGGCGGCAGGGAACCGACGGTTACCGACGCCAATGCCATTATGGGACGTATCAACCCGTCTTACCTTTTGGGAGGTGAAATGGCCATGCATCTGGACCAAGCCCAGGAGGTGATGAATTTAAAAATCGCCGAGCCGCTGGGTATCACCTTAACGCAGGCGGCAGCCGGGATTATCTCTGTCGTCAATGCCAACATGATTCGCGGTATCCGACGGGTTTCAGTGGAACGCGGATATGACCCGCGTGATTTTGTTCTGGTGGCTTTTGGCGGCGCCGGCCCCCTTCACGGTGTTGAGCTGGCCAAGGCGCTCAATATGACCCGCATTATCGTACCGGTTCATCCGGGTATCGCGTCTGCATTTGGAATGCTGTCTGCCGATGTCCGACACGATTATGTACGGACCATGATTCAGCGTCTGGATCAAACCGAACTGTCCGGTCTGCAGGCCATGTATATTGAAATGGAAAATCAGGGCGCCTCGCAACTGAGCAAAGAGGGTTTTTTAAAAACCCAAATCGAGCTGTTACGAAGGGCCGATATGCGCTATGTTGGACAGTCCTATGAGCTCACCATCGATGTAAACGGTGAATCGATTGATGAAGCTGTTCTCAAAAATTTGGAAAATCGTTTTCATCAAATTCACGCAAAGGCTTACGGCTATGCGCGCCAGGGTGAACAGATCGAGCTGGTCAATTTGAGGCTGATCGCTCTGGGCAAGTTACCGCAGTCGGACCTGGTCGAATCCTGGCCGCAAACCGATGTGCCCCCTGAACCGATCGACTGGCGGGAGGTACACTTTGATGGTCAAAATTATCGGACACCGATCTACCAAAGGGATCAGATCGGCCAGGATCACGTCCTGGCCGGCCCGACGATTATTGAACAGCTCGACTCCACGACCGTGATCCCGCCCGGCTATCGAGGATCCATCGAAGCTTTCGGGAATATGCTCATCGAGAAAGAGGTTGAGACTTGATTAAGACAGACCCGATCACACTGGAAGTCATGCGCAATGCCTTCCAATCTGTCGCCGAGGAAATGGGCGCTGCCCTGATCCGCACAGCCCTATCACCCAACATCAAAGATCGGCGGGATTGTTCCACGGGCATCTACTCTCCGAACGGTGAACTGGTTGCCCAGGCTGAGCACATCCCGCTGCACCTGGGATTGATGCCTTCGGTGGTCAAATCCACCCTGAACTTATTTCCGCTGGAGGATCTGAGCCCGGGCGATGCCATCATCACGAATGACCCTTACGTTTCAGGCTCGCATTTGCCCGATATCTGTATTATCTCCCCTCTTTTTATTGAAAAAAGATGTCTGGGAATCCTTGCCAACCTGGCCCACCATGTCGACATCGGTGGTATTGCACCCGGAGGGATGCCGACGATTTCAACTGAAATTTTTCAGGAAGGCATTCGAATTCCGCCCATTCGGATCCGGAAAGGCGGACACGTCGATGAAGAGCTGATGTCGTTGATCACAAACAATGTTCGCACCAGCAACGAGGCCGTAGGCGATCTTCATGCCCAGCTTGCTGCAAACACCGTCGGTGAAAGGCGTTTGGCAGAAATCGTTGAGAAATACGGCCCCGAAATGACACTGACGTACATGGACGAATTGATTGCCTACTCAGAGAGGCAAATGCTCGCCCAAATCAAAAAACTGCCTAAAGGGACCTATACCTTCGAAGACTATTTAGAAGGCGATGGGTTTAATGACGATCTGCTTGCCATAAAAGCAACAGTCGATTTTGAGGATGACCACATTCAGGTTGATTTTACTGGTTCGGCGCCGCAGACCAAAGGATCGGTCAATTGTACGCGAGCCGTTACGCTGGCCTGTACGTATTACGCCCTAAAATCGGCCATTAACCCCCAACTGCCGTCAACCGGCGGCACCTTCAAACCGGTGGACATCATCACGCCTGCAGGTACGATCGTCAATCCAAATTTTCCGGCGCCGGTTTCAAACGCCAACATCAATACCGCTCAGCGAATTGCCGATGTGGTCTTAGGGGCCCTGGCACAGATCATACCGGATAACGTGCCGGCCGCGTCGTCGGGCTCTATGGGTCTGTTTACCATCGGCGGGATCGATCCGCGCACCGCACGGTATTATTCCTATGTCGAGACCTACGGCGGCGGACAGGGTGCGGTGGTCAATCAGGACGGCATGGACGGCATTCACACCAATATGACCAATACGCGCAACACACCGGTTGAAGTTATTGAAATTGCCTATCCCCTGCTGGTCAACAGATACAGTCTGGTCCCGGACACCGACGGCCCGGGTAAATTTCGGGGGGGGCTGGGATTAACCCGCGAATTAGAAGTTCTCGATCACGCGCCGATCATGAGCCTCGGCACCGATCGATTGAAGCTGCATCCCTGGGGCCTTAAGGGCGGCAAACCCGGCGGCACGGTGGGCTCCCGTATCGTCACTGCCGCAGGTGAAGAAATCCCCCTGCCGAGCAAAACCACCCGCGAAGTGGCGCCCGGTTCTCGGATCATATTACAGACCGCCGGCGCCGGCGGTTACGGGGATCCTTACGACCGTGACCCGCAACACGTTCGACAGGATGTTATTGAAGGATTCATCGGTATCGCACGCGCCAAAGCTGCCTATGGTGTCGTCTTGGATGCGAAAACCTATGAAATTGATCAGGCCGCCACCCGTGCCGAACGCAAGCAAAAGGCGGGCACTGAATTTCAGGAGTAGCGTATTTTCCCAATTGATTTAAAAATCAATTGGGGGTTATTTATTGGGGGTTATTTGTTAATCGTTTGAACGGTAAATTATTTTAATTTACCCAAAAAAGAAAAGGAGGAAAAACCATGAAACGTTTAATGATCCTGACACTTTGCCTAGTTTTTCTATTGGGCGCCGGCAACGCCATGGCCAAAACCTATAAATTTGACATGGCCAACGAATACGCGCCCACCTCGATTCATGGGGAAAATGATATGTTTTTTATCAAAACTTTGGAGAAACTGAGCAATGGACAGATCAAGATCACCCACCATCCAGGAGCTTCTTTAGGATATAAATCCAAAGATCAGTTCGATGCCGTTACCGATGGCGCCATACCCATCGCCGACACCTACGTGGGACCGCTGCGCGGCATCCACCCCATTTTTCTGCTGTCATCGCTCCCCTTTCTGGCCAAGACCATTGACGACGCCAAAGTCCTCTGGACGGTTTCGACACCCTACTATCAGAAGGTCTTAAACAAGAGCAATCAGGTTCTGCTTTACGCTTCCCCCTGGCCCCCTTCAGGCATCTGGGCCAAAAAACCGATCCGCAGCATGGCGGATTTGAAAAACCTGAAAATGCGAACCTATGACCCCAACGGCACCATTACCTTCAAAAATGCCGGCGCAGCTCCGATCCAGCTCTCCTGGTCGGACGTGGTGCCTCAGCTGGGTACCGGCGGGATTGAATCCGTATTGACTTCAGCCGAGGGCGGCGTTTCGGCTAAGTTCTGGGATCTTTTGAGCC
>JASFIU010000487.1:0-3902 GCA_050122495.1 Desulfobacterales bacterium
GCCGATTTTTAACCGCTTGGTCTTAATCTACAGCTGGCGGATCTCCTACCTTTTGATCGGCTTGATTATTCTTGCCGTTATTACCATTTTGGTATTTACTGTTTTTAAAGGCGACCCGGAAGATTTAGGCATTCAACCTTATGGCCAAGCGGCTGCCGAAAATCAGACCGATCCGGCCGGATTCGACAATACGGCACACCGCCACAGCGATTTGAATCTGAAGCAGGCCATGAAAACCTACTCCTTCTGGTTATTTCTCATATCTATGTTCATTTGCGGTGGGGGCGATTTTCTGATTATCATCCACCTGGTCACATTTGGGCTGCGCCTGCTGCTGTTTCTGATGATTTTGATATATCGCCACCCGATCTCGTTTTATATTTTCGCCGGAGGCTTTGGATTTACATTCCTGATCACTGCCCCGCTGATTGCGACACTCAGCGGAAGGCTTTACGGATTTGGTCATCTGGGTCTGATCTCCGGATTTGTTACCACGATTCACCATTTAGGCGGTGGTTTCTGGACTTATATGGGCGGATTACTCTTTGACGCAACAGGAAGTTATCAAATCATCTTCGTGATATCAGCTGTGTTGGCCGTGATCGCAATGATCTGCACCATGGCTATAAAAGAAAAGAGACATCAGATAAAGTGAGCGAAAGGTTTGTTTGCTGTGAAAAAGCCAAGCGACCGGCCGAAATACCGAAAGAATCTCGACCCGCCGGGAAGAAAAGAATGGTTTTTTTATATCATTAAATCCGTAGGCAGGTTCATGCTGATACCTTTCTTTCGCATTCGGGCCACCGGATCCGAAAACCTGCCTGTCAACCGCGCGTTTATCCTGTTGGTCAAGCATCAACGCTGGGAAGATATCCCGGTGTTGGGCCTCGCCACTCCCCGGCCGCTTTACTATATCGCCAAATATGAGTTGTTCAAAAATGTCCTCAGTAACTGGTTTTTCAAGGCCCTGGGGGGAATTCCCATAAACCGTCAGCGGCCCCTTGAAAGCCGGCGCTTTCTGCAAGCAACAATTGAATTGCTTGAAAAGGGAGAAGGGGTTGTGATTTTCCCGGAGGGCACCTATTATCGCAACAAAATGGGGCCCGGACAGACCGGCATGGTGCGATTTGTGCTTACGCGTTTAAAGCTTCCGCTTGTTCCGGTCGGGATCAACTATTCCTCACCCGGGGGCCGAACCTTGGTCCGAATCAACTTTGGCAAACCCTTTAATGCAGACCCGACTTTATCTGCTGACATTTTTGTCAACGATATGATGGAAAAAATTGCCCGGCTTTCAGGTCTGGAGGCGCAATAACGTTAAATGGGCAACCGGGTCACCCTAACCCCCGCCGCACTCAAATTATAGAGTTACCCAATTGGATGAATTTTAATTAGTATTTAGGTAGACATTTAATTCGTTTGAAAGCAATGCCAATTACTTAATCTAGATTCAGCAAATAAATTAAAATAATGGTTGATTCGCTTAAAATATTACTATATGAAAGTACGCTAGCGGACAAAGGCCTTCTATTAGCCCAACCGGTTAATAGGCATAAACCCCACCCGGTGTTTTGACAGTCAAGAAAAAAAGCAGCGCTAATAAAGCGAACCTCTATCCAGACGGTGTGAAAATGGACGCGAGATTTAAACCCTTCTGCGATGAGCCCCCGGCAATTAAGTATTTTCATGACAATTGGGGAACACGGTCAGGCGTAGATCGTCGCCATAAAAATGGAATATACCCGGGCCCCGAAAGAAGAAAACGAACCGAGCGCAGAAGCGGATCCGACCGCAGGAGACTTTCTTTTATTCAGAGACGAACGGTTTTTGATTTAAGAGAGGCTTACCGAGACTTATAAACCTGGCGGTTTTAAAATTTAAAGTTGATAAAAAGGCAGAGTTTACTATAACTCTGCCTTTTGTTTTTACTTATCTTGACTACATTTTACTTAATTTGACTGTATTTTACAGTATTTTACTCTAGATATTCTGAAAGCAGCAAATAATTAAAAATTATCGAACCTATATTCGGGACTGAGCTTTGATTATGTAAAATTAAATTGTAACTTGAATGCGGTGCCATTCACACGTATAATAGCGGGCCTGCCGAAAATTTCATTAACTTACAAATAACAGGGCGATATTGATACAACCATGGCTGAGATTAGACCATTTCGGGCCTGGCGCTATAACCCATCCTTATTAGAAAATATCGGTGATTTGACATCACCGCTGTTTGATGTTGCGTCCGAGAAGCAACGGCAGACCCTTTACGCGAATCCGCTGAACAGCATCCATCTTTCGATTCCCCGGGGTCAACAGCCGGCCAAAAATGCGGCTGCGATTTTAAAAAGATGGAAGCAGGATAAGCATATTATTCGAGATGAAGTACCCGGCATTTATGTGTATTATCAATATTTTTCACTGCCCTCCGACCCGCGTCAATATTGTCGCAAAGGATTTATTTGCAAAATCAGAATCCACGATTGGGAGGAGAATGTAATCTTAAGACATGAAAACACAATGCCCGTGGCGGTCAATGGTCAATGCGAACTGCTTACGGAAACCCGTATAAATGCCAGCCCGACACATGGTCTATATGCCGATGCATCCTTCGAACTGGAATCCTATATGGATGAATGCATCCATAATCCCGTCTGCGAAACAGAGGATTACCAGGGCGTGAGGGACGTAATGGGCATTATCCGGGATGAAGCCATTATCGCCAGGTTCTTGGAAAAATTACAACCCAAACAGGTTATTCTGGCCGATGGGCATCATCGCTATGCCGGTTCGCTGAGTTATATGAAGCAGCAGTTAGCCGGTAACCCCTCCCATACGGGCAAAGAAGGCTACAATTACCACTTAATGTGGCTGACCAACACCGAAGCGGACGACCTCAGGATTCTGCCCACCCATCGCTTGATTAAAAATCTGGACGATTTCGATCAAGCCTCGATTTTAAAAAAGTTTACGAAAAATTTTGAAATAAAGCCGGTTGCGGATGCAAGCGGTATTAGCGATTTCATTCTGGGAAAAAAATGGACGTTTGGACTTATTTTTAAAGATGATGCTTACGCGGTCCGGCTGAAACCCGAGGCTTTCCCGGCATTAAAATGGAACTTTCCCGAAGAAATAAAACGGCTGGATCTAACCGTGGCCCATTATTTTATTATTGAGGATATACTGGGTATTCCGGGCAGAGCGCAAAACGCATCGCGCTGCATTGAATATGAAAGGAATTTCACGAACTGCGTGACCGAAGTGATCCACCAAAAGTCTCAAATGGCCATTATTACCCAGGATATTTCCATAGATGACGTCAAACGTGTTTGCGGATGCGGTTTCACAATGCCGCAAAAATCCACCTTTTTTTATCCGAAGGCCGTCTGTGGATTCCTCTATTGCTCCCTCTAGAACGGGTTCCAGAACATTCATCTCTTGACCGATAGCTGCGTTGCGATTCGCTTCAAAATGCTCACGTACTCCGTGTACGCTCCGCTTTTAAAGCAAATCGCGCCTTGCTCTCGGCCAAGATCTAAACGTTCTGAAACCCGTTCTATTATTGGCTAGCTGATAAAACCGCTTCGATTTGTTCCAGGGCCCAATCGATTTCGTCTCTGGTAATCACCAGGGGAGGGGCAAAGCGAATTGTATTCTCATGGGTTTCCTTGCAGAGCAGCCCCCGAGCCATCAATGCCTCGCAATAGCTGCGGGCGCCTCCGGCATCCGCTGCCAGCTCCACCGCAAGCATGAGCCCCCTGCCCCGCACCGCTTTAATGTGGGGCGCCTGGATTTGCGATAGATTCGACAAAAAATAGTCACCCATCACCGCAGCGTTTTCAATCATATTTTCTTCAACCAACACCTTAAGCGCCGTTCTGGCAACAGCGCAGGCCAGC
>JASFIU010000488.1:0-3899 GCA_050122495.1 Desulfobacterales bacterium
AAAGACTCTATTGTTTTTTATCTGGGCATGAAAGAGGCCGTCGCGGAAGATTTAGGCAAGGACCGCATCGAGGCCATTATCAAAGAAGAGATGGGGCATATTCGGGTACTCAGTAAGGAACTGGTCTCCCAGACCAGTTAAAGGTGGGTTTCGAAACCATTATCTTATCCCGACGGCTCAAAAAGAAGTTGCCGGTTTGCGGGCCAAAATAAAAGCACCTGAATCAGGTGCTTTTTTCATTCGACATCTTTGCTGTATTCGGCCAGATCTTCAATCCCCTGACGATCCAGCAGCGTAATCTTAGGGCCCTCGACACGAATCAAATTTTGTCCTGACAGCTTGGCAAAAATTCGCGACAATGTTTCCGGAATGGTGCCCAGCAGGCTGGCAAGCTGACCTTTTGATACATTTAAAGTTACCGTATCCTCAGAACCCTGCTCTTGGGCAAGATATATCAGATAAGAGGCCAGGCGCGCCGGAATTTCTTTCAGGGATAAATTTTCAATTTGGTCCGCAAACTGGCGCAGTTTTTTCGACATAATTGCCAACAGGCTCAAGGCCAGGGAAGGATTGGCCGTCACCAGGCCGACAAAGGCGTTTCGGGGGAAAAGAAGAAGGCGGCTTTTCGCCAGAGTTTGGGCATTGGCCGGCAATTGTTGGCCGGTAAAAACCGTTACTTCTCCAAAGGACTGCCCGGCTTCGAATATATGCAGGATCTGCTCTTTGCCCTCGGACGAAACTTTATAAATTTTCACCCGGCCATCAACAACAACAAAGAACCCCTTGGTTTCATCTCCTTCCGAAAAAATGGTCTGCCCTTTGTTAAATTGCTTTTCAACCGCAATTTCTCTGATGGCGCTTAACTGATCATCAGGCAGACCGTTGAAAAGCGGAATAGCCGATATTATGTTTAGAATGTTTTCCATAACTTATTTTTTGCATCCATTTTTGATCTATGTCAAGGCCAAGAGGGGCTAATCTATCTAAAAGCTATCTCAAAAATAACAGTTAATCTCCGAATACAGAGAAAAAACGTCTGGAAGATGCTTTTCAGTTATAAATGTCTAAAGTTGAGGAATTCTACCCGTCGAGAGCCTCTGGGTCGAACGATCATATCCATGATAAAAGATGGAGCGCAGCAAGAAAGTAATTTTAGGCATTTTAGATCTTTTTTAATTTTAGCTCATTTTTTTATTTATTGATATAAGTCAATGGAAAGCGCGTATTTATCGGTTAGATTAGAATCAGAATCGGCCATTGAAGATGATCGATGCACAATGGCCTCGGCGTAAATCTAGCAAAAGGAAATAATCATGAAATGTCCAGGACAAGACACGTTATACTGGAAACCTGGGGCAATTTTTGATGCCAAATGTCCGAAATGCGGCAATACGGTTGAGTTTTTCAAGGATGACACCAGCCGCAAGTGCGACAAATGCGGCCACCGTTTTGTGAATCCGGATATGGATTTTGGTTGTGCGGCTTACTGCCCATATGCCGAGCAGTGTATCGGTGACCTGCCGCCGGAACTCATCGCCCAAAAAGAAGATCTTCTCAAGGATCGTGTGGCCATTGAAATGAAACGTTATTTTAGAAATGATTTTAAACGCATCGGCCATGCCACCCGGGTAGCCCGTTACGCTGAACGAATCGGCAAAAAGGAAAACGGCATGCTGGCCGTCATATTATCGGCCGCCTATTTGCACGACATCGGCATTCATGAAGCTGAAAAAAAACATGGCAGTACGGCCGCCGAATTTCAGGAAGTGGAAGGACCGCCCATCGCCAAGTCGATATTGGAGAAACTGGGCGCCAAAGAAGAATTAATCAACGAAGTTTGTGATATCATCGGGCACCATCATCACCCGCGTTCAGACGATAACATAAATTTTAAAGTCGTCTACGATTCCGATCTTCTGGAAAATATAGATGAAAAGCAAAAAAAAGCGCCCCGGAGCAACGAAGAAATTGAGAACCTGATCGAAAAATCTTTTCTGACCGACAGTGGCCGCGAAACGGCCAGAGAGGTTTTACTCAGCAAATAATTAACTGAAAAATTTTGGGGCTGGCCGTTCTTAATCGAAAATTTTTATACACCCATTAACCCCATATCAAGAAAATATTAAGAGGAGCGACATATGAAAACCGTACGTAAGATTATCGAGATTGATGAAGAACTCTGCGACGGATGCGGCAACTGTGTGCCGTCTTGTGCCGAGGGCGCATTGCAGATTGTAGATGGTAAAGCCCGCGTAATCGCGGACATTTATTGCGACGGACTGGGGGCCTGCCTGGGAGAATGCCCGCTGGGCGCGCTTCAAATCGTTGAGCGCGAGGCCGACGAATTCGATGAGGAGGCCGTTGAAGAACATCTGGCCAAACAAAAGCAGGAAGAACCCGTCCAGGAGGTTCCGGCGTTTTCCAGCGGGTGTCCGTCCGCCCGACTCCAGAGTTTCGCTTCACCGGAATCCGCTTCGGCGCCGTCACCCTGTCAGCAAGCCAATAAACCGGCCGCTTTTGAGGAAGCAGAATCAGCCCTTTCCCATTGGCCGGTTCAAATCATGCTGATCCCACCGACAGCGCCGTTTTTAAAAGATGCCGATCTGCTGGTACTGGCTGATTGCGTCCCGGTGGCATTCCCCACGGTGCATCGAGACTTTATCAAAGGCAAGGCCGTCATGATGGGATGCCCCAAGCTTGATGATGCCCAGCATTACATCGAAAAGTTCGCCCAGATCTGTAAACAATCCGGCATCAAAAGCATCACATCCGTCATCATGGAAGTTCCATGCTGTGGCGGCCTTCCGATGATTGTGAAAAAGGGCATGGAATTATCCGGCGTCGATATCCCGATGGAAGAAGTGGTCATCAGCACACGCGGACAGATTCTGCAGCGTAACAAGGTGGCGGCTTAGATCAAAAATAGGCTTAAGGCACAGGGCCTAAGGCCCAAGGCAAAAAGGATAAAATCATTTTTTAATCCCAGGTCTTGGGCCCTGCGTTTTATCACATATTCAACCCTCCCCGTTCCGAAATCTACCCTTAAAAGCACCTGTCTTCTGTTTTCTGACCACTGACATCAGTCTTCTGAATTCTGACCCCCGTCATCTGTCCTTTCTTTGTCTTAAGAGACAATTATGTGTCAAAAATTATTCTGAGACCGTATTGCATTGTCTTTTTTATTATGATATCCAGACATTATCTTTGCAATGCACTGATATTCCGTTAAATCATCGCCATTGCATGTATCGCAAAGATATGGCGTACCGGGGGGTTCAGCGGGCGCAAAATAGGGGGAGCTTTTGCGCTCAAGCGCCGATACACGCCCATCTAGCCAGAACGGCCTACTGAGGGGATCTTTGTTTTTTTCCTGGCACAGAATTTGAAAACTTTTGGTTACAGTTTCAAAAGCGCCGTCCATTTTCTCTACCGAGGGAAGGCGACGCATCAAATTCAGCCGGGGAGACAAATCTGTGAAACCCTGCAATTTGCATATTTTAAAGACCTTAAAGCTGGTGGAAGAGATGATGGACTTGGCAGACCAGGGAGATGCCGACCGTGAAGATAACGGTTGCGGCATTCTCTATGGAGTTTTAAGGGATTCTGCCTACAAATTAAAGAAACTGGCCGAGGAAGAAAAGCAAAATCATATTGTCAAAGGCTGGTGGCAGGAACAGCAATAGTCCGTCCAGTTCCACTAATCATTAATCAAAAAAGTGAGGGAGGAATATCTATGGGAAATTTAAAGGGAACCCAGACCGAAAAAAACATCTTGACGGCTTTTGCCGGTGAGTCTCAGGCACGCAACCGTTATACTTATTTTGCCAGCCAGGCCAAAAAAGATGGCTATGTGCAAATTTCGGAAATTTTCACCGAAACCGCCAATCAGGAAAAAGAAC
>JASFIU010000489.1:0-3898 GCA_050122495.1 Desulfobacterales bacterium
CGTGTAGCCGGACGCTCATATACTTCCAGCGGAGAGCCGATCTGGGCGGCATGGCCGTTATCCATAACGATCAAGCGGTCCCCCAGGGTCATGGCTTCGACCTGGTCGTGGGTGACATAGACGCTGGTAATACCCAGGGATTCATGAAGATTTCTGAGTTCCAGGCGCATCTGAACGCGCAGCTTGGCATCCAGGTTGCTTAAGGGTTCGTCAAATAAAAATACCTTGGGCTCACGCACGATGCAGCGACCCATAGCGACCCGCTGACGCTGTCCACCGGATAACTGTCGCGGCTTGCGATTCAGAAATTCGGTTAGTTCGAGGATCTCCGCCGCCCGTTGAACCCGTTTTTCAATTTCCGCTTTGGCCATCCGCCGAATTTTGAGGCCGTACGCCATATTTTTAAAAACCGTCATGTGTGGATAGAGGGCATAATTCTGAAAAACCATGGCAATATCGCGGTCGGCAGGCTCGAGTTGATTGACCACTTTGCCGTCAATCGCAATATCGCCTTTGGTAATCACTTCCAACCCGGCGATCATTCGCAGCACGGTGGACTTGCCGCAGCCCGAAGGGCCTAAAATAACGACAAACTCACCGTCGTGGATATCGCAGCTGATGCCGTGAATAACCTCATTTTTGCCAAATGATTTATAGATATCTTTCAGGCTGACATCCGCCATAAAAACCCCCTGATCACTTATCAGAAAATTTGTTCATCCGTTTACTTTTCCGTTTCAGTCATACCCCTCACAAACTGTTTCTGCATAAAGATGACCACCAGCACCGGCGGGATCATGGCCAGCATGGTCGATGCCATGATGATCTGCCAGTCGGCCTGACCCTCGCCCACATCCAGCATTCGTTTAATTCCGATCAAAAGCGTGTAGTAGCGCTCATCGCTGGCAACCAGCAGCGGCCAAAGATACTGATTCCATCCATAGATGAAAAGAATCACGAACAGCGCCGCAATGGAAGTGCGCGACATGGGCAGCAGAATGTCAAAGAAAAATCGGATGGGCCCGCCCCCGTCGATTCTAACGGCCTCACACAGCTCATCGGGAACCGTCATGAAAAACTGGCGAAACAGAAACGTGGCCGTGGCCGATGCGATTAACGGAAAGATCAGGCCGGAGTATGTATCCAGCATTTTCAAATCTGCCATCACCTCATAGGTCGACAGAATTCGAACCTCCACCGGCAGCATCAAGGTGATGAAAATCAGCCAGAAAAAAAACATACGGAAGCGAAATCTGAAATAGACGATGGCAAAAGCGGACAACAGGGAAATGGATATTTTCCCGAAGGTAATGCCCAGTGCCATGATCAAGCTGTTCAGCATCATCTTGCCAACGGTGGCGCCGACTTCGCCGCTTCCGACGGTAAGGGCCTGGAGGTAATTTTCAATCAACTGGCGCCCGGGTAAAAATGGGAAGGAGCCGGCGATCGTTTCGAGGGTATGCGTCGAAGCCACAAAGGTGACGTAAATCGGAAACGCAATCGCCAGGCAACCTAAAATTAGAACCGCATGGGTTAAAAAAGTGAGCCAGGGTCGATGCTCGACCATTTTCTACTCCTTTTTAATAATGGACTTTTCTTTCGATGTAGCGAAACTGGATCACCGTCAGAGAGATCACGATAATCATCAGGATGACCGACTGGGCGGCGGAGCCGCCGAGGTCCAAGCTTTCAAAAAAGTCGTGATAAATTTTATACACCATAATATTGGTGGCTTCATTGGGGCCGCCTTCGGTAATGGCATGGATCACCCCAAAGGTTTCGAAAAATGCATACACCATATTCATGACAAGTAAAAAGAAGACCGTTGGTGATAACAGCGGGAAGGCAATCGTCCAGAACCGTTTTGCCGGAGACGCCCCGTCGATCGCGGCGGCTTCGATAAATGATCTGGGAATGGCCTGTAGTCCGGCCAGGTAAAAAAGAAAATTATAGGAAATGATCTTCCACGCCGCCGCAATAATCACCAGAACCATTGCCTGATTGGGATTTAATGTAAAATTCCAGTCAATCCCCAAAGCCTTCAAGAAAAAAGAGAACATCCCGACATAGGGATTGAACAGAAAATACCAGATGACCGCTGAAGCCACAGGAGCAACTGCATAGGGCCAAATGATAAATGTTTTGTAGGTGGTGGCCCCGCGAATTGCGCGGTCGGCCATCACCGCCAAAAAAAGGGCGGTCGACATGGCGATGATTGCCACCGAAAAGGTGAAAACCATGGTGACCTTAATGGAGTTGAGATAAATGGGATCGGTGAAGATGTATATAAAGTTTTCCAATCCGACGAAGACACTTTTGAGTCCAAAGGCATCTTCGCGTAAGACCGATTGATAAAGGGCCATAAATGCGGGCCAGATGAAAAATACCAGCGTGATGATGATCTGGGGGGCTACCAGGAAATACGGCAGGATTTTGTTTTTGAAGACGACTCTTTTTTCCATAAGATCTTTTGTCCGGCATAAAAATTGGGCAGGACCCATTCGTGCTTATGAATGGGTCCTGCTTGACTCTGATTCTGCTACTTGTTGTCCCTTTCGAATTTGCGCAATAATCTGTTGCCTTTATCAGCGGCCTCGTCCAGGCCCTGCTTTGCGGTTTTTTCACCGGCGAAGATCGCTTCCAGGGTGTCATACATAATGGACCGCATTTGCACAAAATTACCGAATCGCAAACCTCTTGAGTTTTCGGTGGGGCTGTTGAGCGTCATCTGTTTCAGCGCGGTTTCCATCTGAGGGTTCTCTTTATAAAAACCCTGTTTCTTTTTAAGATCATAGGCAGCTAATGTTATCGGCAAATAACCGGTAAACTCATGCCAATCCGCCTGGACCTCGGGTTTTGACAGATGTTTGAAAAACGCGGCCACGCCCTTATATTCTTCGGGCGAATGGCCTCGTAATACCCAAAGACTGGCACCGCCGATGATGGTGTTTTGCGGAGCGCCGCCTTTATCCGGCCAGTAAGGCAGCATGCTGGTGCCAAATTCAAACTTACATGTCCTTTTGAAACCGGCATACCCGGCTGAGGACTCCGTGTGCATGGCAACTTGACCGGAATTAAACAGTGCATTGCCCTTATTTCGTCGCCCGCCGTAAACGAAGACTTTATCTTTCTGCCAGTCGGCCAACTGCTGAATGTGTTTGGCATGCAGCGGACTGTTAAAGACGAACTTGGTGTCCAATCCTCCGAAGCCGTTGGCTTTGGTTCCAATGGGCTGATTGTGCCAGGCGCTGAAGTTTTCTATTTGAATCCATGAGATCCACGACGTTGAGAAGCCGGCGGTAATCACGCCTCTTTGCGTATCAGCCAGAATTTCATCAATTTTGGCTGCATTATCCTTCATCTTAGCGTTTTCCAAGGCCGCCTTGGCTTCTTTCAGGGCCTTGACAACCGGCTCGATTTTTGCGGCCTGATCTGCATAGGCAGCCACTATTTTTTTTGAATACTCAGCGACTTCCGGCCAGGTTTTAGGCGGTTTATCCGGATCCAGCCCTGCATTTTTAAAGGCCTCTTTATTATACCAGAGAACCGGGGTGGAGCTGTTGAAGGGCATGGATAACATTTTGCCTTCCGGCGTCGTATAGTAACCCGTCACGGTTGGTAGGTAGGCCTTGGGATCGAACGGAAGCCCGGATTCTGCCATGACTTCGTATACCGGTTTAATGGCCCCCTTGGCGGACATCATTGTGGCTGTGCCGACTTCAAAAACCTGCAGGATATGCGGCGGGTTCTTTGCCCGAAAAGCGGCGATGCCGGCCATCATGGTGTCATGATAGTTTCCCTTATAGGTAGCGACCACCTTATACTGACTCTGGCTGGCATTAAAATTGGCCACTATTTCCTGGACCTTTTCGCCCAGACGACCCCCATGGGCAAACCA
>JASFIU010000490.1:0-3887 GCA_050122495.1 Desulfobacterales bacterium
ACAACCTTTCGGGGGCCTTCAAAAGTTTTGATATGTTGGAGTAAAGCGTAACTTTTGAGAGGACAAATTTTTTGCGGATACTTAAACAAGCAAGCTAATTCATTTAAGTCCGGCCTTGCGTAGCAACCCCTTTCTGTGTTCCACTATTGCATTATCTTTAAACGGATTAGCTCTGGCATAGTTCTCAACTGAGAAGTCCGGCTTTATTCTGAGAACTTCCGCCGCCTCAGCCCGGGCCTCTTGTTCGCGACCCAGATCGCTGTATACCGCGGTCATTCTGACATGTGGATAGAGGCTATCCGGTGTTCGTTCAATCGCTTTTTTTAAGGCTTCGATTGCTTCCTCGTACTGCCCGGTCAGGTGATAGGATAGCCCCAGATGATGGAGATACCATGCGGGGTAAAAAGGGCTGTGCCGCATGGCCAATTTGAAATGCATGATGGCTTCTTGGGGCTCTCCGAGATAGTTCAGCACAAATCCCCGGCCCGCCTGCATGTCGGGGTTATCTGGAGTGAGGCTGAGCGCTTTTTCATAGTAAATATTTGCTTTTTCAAATTCTCTTTTCATCAGGTGGACGCTGCCGAGAATACGGAGCGCTGAGGCGGATTCATCATTAATGGCAAGCACTCTATTGGCATACTCAGTGGCCAGGTCAAAGGACTTATCGCGCGATTCGCTCCAACCATGTCGTGCATCATGCCTATGTGTCCAGCCGATAGCTATTAAAGGAACATACCAGTTAGGATCGAGCTGATGCGCCTTTGTGTATAGATCGCGGGCGCGGGCGTTGTTCTCTTTTGTACGGTGCCTTCCAAATTTGGCTGCGACCCAAAATGTCTCCCAAGCCTCGAGGTTGTTTGTCTGCCAGGGCTTAGGATCGTCCGTATAGCTAACTATCTGGCGCAAAAACTCACCGGTTACCAATCCGATCAACAGCTCGTTGGCAACTTTCAAAATTATGTCTTCTTTAAGTTCGAAAAGGTTTTTAAGTTTTCGGTCGTAACGCTCACTCCACAGATAATGGCCTTTGACGGCATCAATGAGTTGGGCTGTCACCCTCAACTCATCACCGGATTTCTGGATGCTGCCCTCCAGTACGTAGCGGACACCGAGGTCTTCGGCGACTTTATTTACCTTCACAGGTTTATTTTTATAGGTGAAGGTTGATTGACGGGAGATTATGAATAGATCCGGTATCTTGGAGAGTGTCGTAATGAGATCTTCGGTGAAACCATCGCTGAAATATTCCTGTTCGGGATCCCCACTCAAGTTGTCAAACGGCAATACCGCTATGGAAGGCTTATCCGGTAAAGGGAAGGCCATTTTTTCAACAGAGGCAGGCTCTACTTTTTTTGATCGTTGAAGATAAATATTCCAGCTAACCAAACCAACTGCAACCACTAACAGAATGATAATGGCGGCCATAGCCGTCCTGCGTGAATACCGACCTAAAAACCTTTTCTCACCAATCACTTTGCCCGCAACATCAGGCTTCATCAAAACCCGATAAGCACCTATCGGCTTGGGTATGTTTTTTACTGACTGTTCTCCCAAGTATTCATAGCCCAGTGGCAGTTTGGTCTCGATTTGATCAAACGCCGTCTTTGATACGCATATACCTCCGGGATCTGCCATGGCCTCCAACCGCGCCGCAATGTTGACCCCATCACCGTAGATACGGTCTTCTTCATCAATGACGTCTCCGAGGTTTACGCCAATGCGAAACTCCATTCTGCGTTTATCCGGCAACTCTGCGTTTTGTGTCTGAATTTCATTTTGCATGGCAACAGCGCATTGCACTGCATCAACCACACTGGAAAATTCAGCAAGAATGTTATCTCCGGGAGAATCTACAATTCGACCCCTATGTTGTTTGATCAGAGATGCAATAACTTCACGGTAGGTGGCTAAAGTCTTTACGGTGGAATTTTCATTTTCAGCCATTAGACGGCTGTAACCAACTGCATCGGCGCTAAGAATAGCGGTGAGCTTTCGTTTAAAACCTTCTTCTGCCATGGGCACCCCCGTAGTCAAGGTTTCAAACTAATATACTCAGTATGTGGACCAATGAGAAATAGGCAGTGTCTAATGAGGATCAGAAGTCGATTCAAAAATTATAAAATTACAGATCAGCTTCAAGTCAGGCGAAATGGTGGAATTAATATTTATAAACAAATCGATGGATTTTAGTCAACAATATAAGAATTTCTGCAGGTGGTGATATATTTAGAATATCACGAAAATGGGAAACTGTGATATCCATAGATATCTCAAAAACTGTAATTTTGGGGGATTTCTATTCCCACCATTGGAAAAAATGATGCACCGGACCGTGGCCGCGGCCGAGTTTATAATTTGCTCCGGCGGCGATGGCCTGGTTCATAAACGTTTTGGCTTTTTGAACGGCTGCCTCGATATCATTGCCCCTGGCCATATAGCTGGCGATCGCTGACGACAGGGTGCAACCGGTGCCGTGGTTGTTTTTGGTCTTGATGCGGTCGGCTGTCAGACGGACAAAACGATTTTCACGGGCCAGGAAAAGAAGATCGGTGCTTTTGTTTTCATCCCCATGCCCGCCTTTAATCAGAATGCTGCGGCTGCCGTGTTGCGCCAGGGTTTCGGCAGCGCTTTCGATATCGGTCCATTTTTTTAACTGCCTGCCGCACAGGACTGATGCTTCCGGTATGTTGGGCGTCACCACATCTGCCAATGGCATCAAATGCGTTTTGATGGCTTCAATGGCGTCGTCCTGCAGCAGCTTGTCACCGCTCTGAGCCACCATAACCGGATCCAGCACGATTTTGCGGGCATTATGCTTTTTGAGTGCTTCGCTGACCGCCTCGATTAGATCGGCCGAATAAAGCATTCCGATTTTAACGGCGTCGGCACCCATATCACTGAACACCGCTTCAATTTGCTGCACGGCAAAGGCCGGGGGAACGGCATGGATGCCGTTTACGCCCCGGGTATTCTGGGCCGTGAGGGCCGTTATGACCGACATGCCGTAACAGCCAATGGCGGAAAAGGTTTTCAGATCGGCCTGAATGCCGGCGCCACCGCCGCTGTCGGAGCCGGCGATGGTCAGGACTTTGCGATAATATTTGGGGGTCTTCTGATGATAAGCTTTATTCATTTTCTTTGGCCTTGAAATGATCCCAACCGGTGGGTGGCAGGGGTTTGGTTTCACCGCCAGGGAAGACGACCTCTATCGGCGTCTTTTGGGTGATTTCTCCGATAGCAAAAAGCGGGCGATTAAATTCCTTTTCAAAAGCACTCGCGATTTTATCTGCATTCTGCGGTGCGATCGTACACAGCAGGGTGTAATCCTCACCCCCGGAAAGGGCGTAATCGATCGGGTCAAAATCGAAACGGATGCAGAAATCTTTCAGGTATTGCGAGATGGGAATTTTTTCCGCATAGAGGCGGGCCCCGACCCGGCTTTCTTCAGCAATATGGGCAAGGTCAGAACTCAAACCGTCGCTGGTATCGATGGCGGCGTGAACGCCGGACTGTCGGGCCAGAAAGCGGCCCTCAGACAGATGCGGTTGGGGTATCAGATGGGCCTTTAGCAATGCCGCCAGCGGTGCGGTGTCGGCCTCAATTTGATTTAATATCAGATGCAATCCGGCTTTGCTGTCTCCCAGAAAGCCGGTGGAAAAAATCACATCCCCCGGCTGAGCAGCATCGCGGCACAAGAGCTCATCTTTTGATACGACGCCCTGAACCACGATATTGATGATCAGGTCTTTTTTCGAACTGGTGGTGTCACCGCCTAGAACATTGACATCGTAGCTGGCGGCCAGTTCTTTGATGCCGCTGTATACGGCTTCCAGATAATCGAGCTGGCAATCATCGGGGATGGCAATGCTGACAAATGCTTCCCGGGC
>JASFIU010000491.1:0-3884 GCA_050122495.1 Desulfobacterales bacterium
AATCAAAAGTTGTCACCTACAATTTTGCAGACCAGGGAACAGATTAAAAAGGTGCTTGCCTTGGTGAAAAACTATTTTGATCGAGGCGGTCTCTTTATTCAGTTCAATGTGATCGACAAAGATGCGCTATTAGCTGCCCAAAAACAGCCAGAGAAGTATAAGGATTTGGTGGTTAGGGTAGCTGGGTATAGTGCCTACTTTGTGGAACTACCGCGCGAGCTTCAGGATGAGATAATCGACCGAACAGAGTACACTTTTTGAGCTAGCGATATAATAGAAATCTCACCCGATTTTGTTGGTAACAACTGGAAAGCTATTGCAAACTATTTCAAAGATCCATTAACCGTCAATAGCGACATTAAGAGCTCCCTAAAATCTACTATCCATTCCGTACCTAATGCGGCTGCGTTTTTATGAAGGAATTATGAATACAAAAGATGTAGCTAAATTTGTCGAAAAGACCCGCATTCAAAGTCTGCCAAGCGGCGTAGCCTCCATCGGACGGCAAAAAATCCTCGATACCCTTGGGGTGATGTTCGCCGGACTCGATACCCGAGCAGCAAAGATTGCCAGGCATTTCGTGGAGGCCAAAGGCGGAACAGATGAAACCACTCTATTCGGCTCCGACATAAAAGTTCCATCCAGCGAATCCGCCTTTGCCCATACCATCGCCGCCACCGACTTGGATTACGATGATGGCCATTGGTGGGGGGTCCATCCTGCGGCTGCGATCATCCCGGCCCTCCTTTCGGTGGCGGAGATGGCAAATTCCACAGGGGCAGAGTTTCTTGAGGCAGTGGTGGCAGCGTACGAGGTGCACCTCAGATCAGGGGATATATTCAGCCCACCACCAAAGCTGTTTCTGCAACATTGCTCCGGCACCTGTGGGGCCTATGGCGTCGCAGCTGGAGCGGCAAAACTGCTCCGCCTCAGCAATGCGCAAATCATTAACGCCATCGGAATAGCAGGAGCGCACGCACCGATCGCCCCCCTATGGGGGCTGGCAGAGGCCGGTCCGATGACCAAGGAGTGCATGGGCTGGGGGGCGAAGACCGGGGTTGAGGCAGCCCTTCTGGCTCGCCTGGGCTTTACAGGCCCTCCCGTCATCTTTGACGACGAAAACAACGATAGATCCGCCCTTAAAACTCTGGGTGCCACTTATGAAATTATGAACTCCTATTTTAAACCTTATGCTGCCTGCCGGATGGCCCACGTACCCATTGACATCGTTCTGGACATTATGAAAGGTCACTCGCTTGCTCCCGACGATATCCTTAAGATCACTGTCGAAACCCGAAAATGGGCCAGCAGTCTCAAAAATAGCCGTCCGGTGAGCGTAGAGCAGGCAATATACAGTATCCCTTTCAGCGTGGGGGCCGCCGTCGCGGATGGAGAGGTCGGCCCCAAACAGATAAGAGAAGATCGCCTCAATGATCCTAAAATCCTGAAACAGGTCGATAAGGTAGAGTTGGTCTACAATCCAGAGCTGGATGAAGGCTACCAGGAAAGATGGAAGGCGGCCGTTCAGATCGACACCCAGCCCGAAAGCTATCGGGTACAGCGACCTTTTGCAAAGGGGGACCTCCAGAACCCATTCACCGAAGAGGCGCTTAAGGCAAAATTTCTTGGGGCCGCATCTGGCTTGCTCGGTAATAAAGGTGCGGAGGAAATCATGAATGCGATTCTAGAGATTGAAGCGCTCTCTCAAATCGGCCAATTGATGACATTGATAAAGTCGTCCATCCAAGAAAACAGAGCCTAATTATGCTTGATTAGCAGATGGCCGAGGTTCACACGGAAGAATAATGATGCGGGGCTTAATTTTTAATATTCAGGGTTTTAGCCTACAAGATGGGCCGGGTATAAGAACGACTGTATTCTTTAAAGGGTGTCCGCTGAGATGCCCTTGGTGTTCAAATCCGGAATCCCAGAGTCGTATCCCCGAGATCGCACTCAATAAAAGCCTCTGTAACCAGTGTGGTCAATGTATAGAAGTGTGTGATCTGCAAGCCATTTCGCTTAGCGATGATGGTATACGTATTTGCAGGGAATCCTGCACCATAAGCTGTGCTAAATGCATAGATGTGTGTGAACCGGGCGCTTTAAGGGTCTATGGCAAAGAGATGACACTTGAGGAAGTATTAAAGAAAGTAATGAGCGATAAAACATTTTACCAGACTTCCGGTGGTGGTGTAACCGCTGGTGGCGGTGAACCCCTAATGCAATCCACCTTCGTTGAAGCCTTATTTAAGGAGTGCCAAGAGCAAGATATACATACGTGTTTAGATACGAGCGGATATGCTCCCAGTACAGCCTTAGAAAAGGTACTCGCCTATACGGACTTAGTTTTATTTGACCTGAAATTGATTGATCCGCTTTCACATCACAGTGTGATCCGGAAATCAAATCAGTTTATTTTACAAAATGCCAGGATTGTTGCGTCTAAGAGGATACCGGTCATATTTCGAATCCCGCTGATCCCCGACATTACAGATTCAGACGAGAACTTGACGGGCATTGTTACTTTCCTTAAGGCGCTGGATTTAAATGGAGACATCGAAATAGGTTTGGTACCATACCACAAATATGGTATCGGCAAATATGACATGTTGGATCGATCGTATGCAGTTGCTGAATTAACCCCATTAAAGGATGAGCAAATTCAGAGCCGCAAGACGTTAATCGAGTCATTTGGAATCAAGTGTGAAATCGTCTAAGCGTAAATATGAGTGCAGCCAAGTACAAATTAGGAGAGAAATGAATCCATCATAAAAGGAGCAAGAAGATGAAGACAAAAGTATCCATTGTCAAGGGCGCTAAGGATCCGCAGGAGAGGCAAATAAGAGAAATGGTTGCAGAGGCGATCGTTGCCATTGGGGGAATAGATGATATTATTGGCAAAGGCGATCGAGTTTTAATTAAGCCCAATATCGCCTATACACTTAAGCCGGGTGAGAGCGAGCTGACCGATCCAAGGGTATCCAAAGCGATTTACGACATACTTGTCGACTATGGAGCTAATCCGTTTATAGCGGAATCTTCTGCCTCAGGTGTAGACGGCGAGGAAGCCTTCCAGGCATCAGGTTATTACGACCTGCGTGATCAAGGTTACGAAGTCATTAATCTGAAAAAAAAGGGGATTTCCAAAGTCATAACCATCGACAACCCGAAAGCAAAAGTCGTAAAGAAAGTAAAGATTTTTGAAATGGCCAAAGAAGTCGATGCGATTGTTAATGTGCCGGTGATTAAAACCCACGATCACTTACCGGCGACTTTGGCTCTCAAAAATATGAAAGGCCTTATGCCAGATTCTGAGAAAAAGAAGTTCCATAGCAAATATGGTCTTTCCGAAGCGATTGCAGATTTGAACCTGGCGCTAAAATCCCAACTGGTAATCGTCGACGGCATATTGTGCCGTGAGGGTTTAGGTTATCCGTGGTCTGAAGAAATTGAAATGGATTTAATCGTCGCCGGCAAGGATCCGGTTGCGGTTGATACGGTGGTATTGCAAATCATGGGCATTGACCCCCAGGAGCAGGCCCACGCGATATCGGCCCAAGCGCTTGGAATCGGCACGATGGATATGGATCTTATTGAAGTGGTCGGTGAGCCAATAGACCAGGTTAAGGTATCTTTCAAAAGACCGGCCGAAGCGCTTCAATCGATGTTAAGCCTTCATGATTTCAATTTAATTTCGGATGAAAAGACCTGCACCGGGTGTCGGGGAGCGATGTATTATTTTTTGAAATCAACTGATGTTCAAGGTAAGCTAGACCAACTTAAAGAGTTGACATTTGTTTTAGGTAAACATGAGACTGCGCCAAGGGAGTTAAGCGAGTTGAAGAAAGAGGAGACGATTTTAGTGGGTGTTTGTACCGAACATT
>JASFIU010000492.1:0-3878 GCA_050122495.1 Desulfobacterales bacterium
GTGCCAATAGCTGGCCCAGCCTTCATTCATGATCTTGGTGCGAATCTGGGGCTGGAAAAACAAAGAGGTCTTGCGAACGACTTCGATAACCGGTTTCATCCAGCGGTTATCTTCCTTGTTTAAAAACTCGGAATGCTCCAGTATATATTGCATCAGATCCAGTCGTTGATCGGTTTTTTCCTTAAGGCTTTTTTTGTAAAGGGCGTCAAACTCCGGATACTTTCTGAGCACCTCTGAAAAAAAGGCTTTTTCACCATGGTCTTTGCTGGTCTTGATGCAGTCATTGTAGCGTTCGATTTCTTTTATATAGTCATTGACGTTAATTTTTTTTGTGGATTGCAGAAACTCATCAAAATAAAAATCCAGCATCCGGGATTTGTTCGTCACCGGCGGCCGGTTCAGCACGGCAAGCTCGTTGTGGTATCCCACCAGATTATCGATGCTGCGGGCAAACTCAATCACATAATCCAGCCAGCGGCCCTTCTCCGACCTGAATTTTGAGATCATGCGCTTATCCGAAAGCGCCCGCCCGGTGAAATCATAATCCCAGGTGTGCCGGAAATACAGATTGTTCTGGAAAAAATCGATATGCGCCAGCACGTGGTAAAAGATCATGACATTCATCCAGTCCGGATTGTTGTCATTGTAATATGAGATGGCCGGCCGCGTGTTGATCACGGTCTCATAGGGGTTGCTGGGATAGAGCTCGTAGCGCCCCTTTTCTTTGAGGACTTCGACATCGTGGACCCAGTAATCATAGAGGGTCGGGATCATCAGCTTGGGCGTCAGCTCGAGCAAGTCACGGTTGCTGACAATATACTCCAGGGTTTCATCCTGAAATTGCAGCCCGGCTTGCTGGGCCCGCTCCTTGCACCCTTCCATGATTTTTTTGGTATGCTGGTCTATTAACTCCATAACTTAGAAATCAGTCCTAAGATATTAGGTTGCATATTCAATTAGAAATTATAGCCTTTTTCAGAATTAAAAATTCGAAATTCGAATATCGAAACTCTAAACAAATCCGAATATCAAAATGACCAAAATTCAAAACAAAAGGAGCTTCTTTCTATTTTTGGATTTGCACAGCTTTGCACCCGTTGTTTAGAAAATTTGAACATTCGAATTTGGAATTTGTTTCGAATTTCGTGCTTCGAGTTTACTTTTTGTTTAGCGAATGATCATTTTAAAAAACCAAGTTCTGTTTATTCTGAAATAAGGTGCTTTATCCCCTCAATGAGCCGGGGTTCGTCGGCACCTTCCTGCATGACATCGAGTCGGACCAGGTCCGGTTTTTCCGTCAGCAGTCCGGATTTTTTTAAGTATTTTTCAACCTCGGTGTTGTGCGAGGATTCCTGCGTATGTTCGGCGATGGATATCCCAACCCGATTGGCGTAGCCGATCATTTTTTCCAGCAGTGGAATTGCCTCTTTGCCGTCCGTATCCCAATCATCGCCGTCGGTCCCGTGAAAGACATAAATATTATAGTCCCGGGCCAGGTTTTCTTTATCAACGATTTCATTGACCAGGCGGTATGCGGAAGACACCTGGGTGCCGCCGGCAACAGCCGAATTATAATACGTGTGAAAGTCTTTTACTTCCGAGGCTTCGGTATCATGTAAAACAAAACGGGTTTCCACCTGCATCGCATACTGGTATAGCAGCCAGCTGTATATGAGCACGTGCTGGGCAACCACGAGTTCCGTTGACCTGCCGGCCATCGAACCGGAATAATCCCGCAGGAAAAAGACCATGGCCTGGGATTCATAATCTTTTTCACGGGACAGCACCCGATAGACCATGTCGGTAGGAGCAACCAGAAATTGGGCGGGATCGATGGCGCTGACATCGGGCAGGTTTCCCAGATGGATATTGGTTTCGACAATTTTTCGCAAAGTGGCTTTCTTGTCCAGCAATTGACCAAATCCCTGGTTGCGGTCCGTGAGGTCATAGGTGTAGCGGGTGAGGGAGCGTTTTTTGCCTTTATCCTTCAGATTCGGCAGCTGAAACTTTTCGGTTAAAATTCTGCCAAGATCATAGGCATTGGATTCCATTTCGTGCTGAGCGCCTTCCCCCTGACCGGGGCCGGTTCCGTCTCCGCTATCGGGTGCATGGATAGGCTGCTCGCCGATCACATCACCTTCTTCTCCATCGCCCGAGCCGCCATAGGGTTCTTCTTCGGAAGTTTGAAAAGAGGGGTCATGGATAAATTTTTCCTCCACGGTGGAGGGAACCACAACGACCTTGTCCTTGCCGGCTTTGCCGGGCTTAATCAACCGGCCCACGTTTATTTTACGCGGAAAACCGTCTTCTTCACGCTGTTTGTCCCTTTCCAGCAATTCATCGATGGAGCGCAGACTGGTGTTGTGGGTGCTTTGCAGAGCGGTGATTCCCTGCAGAAAGGAAAGGTCGTCATAGTTGTAAATGTTCTGGTACTTACGGAAGGATTTTGTGGATCCGGCTTCGCCGCCGCCGGGGAGGTCGTGAGTCCCAAGCGCCTCCAGCTCGGCCAGTACCTTACGCTCCTGCTCGGGCGTCAGGCCCTTTTTTTTCAAACGCTCATAAAGTTCGACGAGTTTTGGGTCCATAATTTCACCGGCCGTTGGCCTTAGGTGTCAGGTGTCAGGTTTCAGGTGTCAGGCTAAGGGCATGGAGACTGGGGCCAAAGCACCTGAAATCTTTACACTAATCAAATTATTCTCAGTTGGGATTTCTCTTCACCTTTATTCACCGTTTAGGATATTGAATAGTGATTTTGCATCTTGATAACAGAAATATTAGTATTAAAATAATGCATGCCGAAAGCCCATAATCTTTTAAAACAGTGATCAAAAGTTCCATATCCTGCATAAAATAAAGTTCCCTTTAAAAATTGTCTTCACTAATCCTATCATTTTGGGTCCCACTTTTCTCCGAATGCAATAAGTCGAAAAATTTTTGTAATTTTTCTTTAGAAAAATTTGGAAATGAGCAATTTTTTCGTTGAGCAAGGCCGCACAAGGGTTTTAGCCTGAGGCGTACTAAGGTACGTTGAAGGCTGAAGCCCGCGGAGAACGCCGCTCAGCGGAAAAAGGGCCATTTCCACCTCCCCGTTATTTTTCGTCTTCCTGCGTGCAGAAGTACTCGATCGTCTTCTGCGCGCAGGTGCGGCAGTAGCCCAGTTTATTGAGCATGGTTTCGATCATGCGATCGTAAAGCTTCTGGTTGTCCTCGTTGGTGCGGTTGGCCAGGGCGCCGATCAGGCTGCCGGCGCCGGCAATATCGGATTTGAGGCGGACGTCGGTGACGGCTTTTACCAGCTCCAGGTTGTCCATAAAATCATAATCCGGATCGACCGAAATCTTCTGGCCGTAGATTTTGCGGATCGATGTTCGAAACGATTCACGCTGTTCTTCGGTTTTTAGCCCCAGCCGCTCTTCCACGCTGTTGATGTAGCGCTCATCGATTTTCAGGGCCTTCAGCTCCCCGTTCTGCGGGTCTTTGTATTTCCACATCTTGTCCGGGCCCAGGTTCTCGGCATCGATCCCGATGATCATATTCACATAGTTCATAACATCCTTGCGAATGGCATAGGGCTCGTCCATATAAGCGTTGAACATTTCGGTCATAATCCGTTCGCGATACAATCCCTTGCCGGTTTTGAGATCTTCCAGGTATTTGGCGCGATCATTGGCCTCGGTCACATAATCCAGAACAATGCGTTCCAGCGCTTTAAAGATGTCATAGGCGAACATACACCGGCCTTCATTGGTTTCAGAGCTTTCAATCATCAGCTGGATGGCTCGACCCAGATTGCGCTGCCCCAGGCCCTTCTGGCCGAAGCGGTTGATGATTTCCGGATCCTGGTTGAGGGTGTCGATGACTTCCGCCAGCGTTTTGAT
>JASFIU010000493.1:0-3863 GCA_050122495.1 Desulfobacterales bacterium
GCCTTTTCTGGTTCCGGCCATGGGAAGCCATGCAGGCGCCACCGCTGACGGCCAGAAACAAATGCTGGAAGATCTGGGCTTCGGCGAGGACGAAATCGGTGCCCCAATCCGTTCTTCGATGCAAACGGTCCGGGTGGGAACCAGTGAAAACGGTTTGCCGGTTTATGTAGATAAAAATGCTCACGAAGCGGACGGAATTGTCATGATTAACCGCATTAAGCCGCACACATCCTTTCGCGGCCCCTATGAAAGTGGCTTGATGAAAATGATCGCCATCGGGCTGGGCAAGCAGAAAGGGGCTGAAATCTGCCATGAACTCGGCATCGAAAGCATAGCCGAAAATCTTCTCGCCATCGCCCGGGTGGCGATCGAAAAGGAAAACATACTTTTTGCAATCGGCCTGCTGGAAAATGCTTACCACGAAACCTGCCGGATTGAATTGCTACGCAAGGAAGAAATAGAAGCCGAGGAGCCTGTGCTCCAGGAGGAGGCGAAGCGGCTTCTGCCCAAACTGCATTTCACGAACATCGATGTGCTGGTGATCGATGAAATCGGGAAAAACATCAGCGGGACCGGTTTTGACACCAACGTCGTCGGCCGGTATCATACACCCGGATGCTCCGGAGGCCCCGATGTTACCCGGCTGGTGATTTTGAACTTGACCGATGAATCACATGGGAATGCCAACGGGCTTGGTATTGCGGATTTTACCACCCGCAGGATATTTGATCACTTTTCCTTTGAAAATACCTATCCAAACGCACTGACGTCGACTGTTCTGCCCAGCGTCAAGATCCCGATGGTGCTTGAGACGGATCTTTTGGCGATCAAGGCCGCAATCAAGACCTGCAACATACTGGACAAGGGCAATGTCAGGCTGATACGGATCAAAAATACGAATGAAATTGAAAGAATTGAAGTCTCGGAAAGCATGCTGGATGAAGTTCGTGGCAATCCCTACCTGGACATTGAAACCGATCTTTATTCTTTTGTTTTTAATGATGGTGGAGATCTAGTATAGGCTCACTTATGAATCAAATAAAGGAACTTAAACGCCTTATTTTAAAGTATATGGAAAGCCATAACACTTTATCTCTGGCCACCGAATATGAAGGCCTGCCTCATGCCGCCGCGGTCTTTTATGTCAACATCGGATTTGACCTGTATTTTTTGAGCAGTCCTACGAGCCGACACGCACAGAATTTTTCCCATAATCCCAGCGTGTCGGGCACCATTAATGAGGATTATTCCAACTGGCTGCTGATCAAAGGGATTCAACTGGAGGGTCAGATTGAAAGCCTGGGTGGAATTTTAAAAAACAGGAAGATCGCCAAAACCTATGTAGAGAAATTTCCAAATGTGGCGGACTTTATTTTTTCACCCCAAAAGCTCGGCCAGGCCATAGCGAAAAAGGTGGCCAAGGTCGAGTTTTATAAATTGATGCCATCTAAAATATATTTTATCAATAATGAGATTGGATTTGGACACAGGGACGAATTGATATTAGGCGTGTCATGAATACATTAGGCTTAAGTTGAGTCCATACCCAGGGGGATTCGAATCACGCCGATGGCGTGATTATCCCGCTGAAAGCGGGACGTCCTAACCACCTTCAAAAAGAAAAGCGCCTCAATGGTGAGACGCTGTTTTTAACTGGTGATCCCAGGGGGATTCGAACCCCCGTTACCGGCGTGAGAGGCTCATGATATTACATATTACCATTTCCCGCAAAGCCGCGAATACCGCGTCCTACGGGCTTTCGCACAAATTCAATGAAGCACCATTGGGGTACTCCTTGGGCCCTTTTGTGCATATTTGGACATCCTCAGTACCCCCGATAGTACCCCACTCATAATTGTAAAAACTTTCATTCAATCCTATTTTAAAATTAATCGTTCAATAATCCACCCGTTCTTTTAATTTTTTACCACTCTTGAAAAATGGCAATTTTTTGGAACCCACCTGAACGCTTTCCCCGGTTTTGGGATTCCTGCCTTTGTAGGATTCGTATTCTTTAACATAGAAAGAACATAAACCTCGAATTTCAACCCGGTCACCCCTTGCAAGCGCTTCAGACATGCTTCCGAAAAACAAATCCACAACAGCCGCAGCTTCTTTCTTTGAAACCTGACATTCCTTTTTAAGCGCATCAATGAGCTTCAATTTATTCATGGTACCTCCCTGAATGTATGCAAAACTTTAGAATTGCGCCCTGTTGGCTTTCATCACCCTGATATTATTAATAATAATCGACACAATAAAAATAGTCAACAATTTCTATTACTTCCGTACCATTCAAATTATTTTAAAAATGTTGGTGATTTAGGCGCTAAAGTTTAGGTTTCGTTCTAGAAGCTTGAAATTGGAGAGACCGATAATTTTTAGGTGTGTTGATCGAAGGTATAAATTATTTCGATGTTAGATGCATAGCCGAAGTCTACAATTCAGCAAAAATGTGGATTGGGTAGTCTAATATCGAATCTTGGTGAAACTGGAATAGCGGAATTTCATGCCTGTGGTATAAATTGAATATCAAAGAATTTTGGAGATTCAAAGGCACCTGGAGAAATCTGAACACTTGAAGGCGCATTTTCATTGCCGATTCTTGGTGGGCCGAGATGCCCAAATTTCTAAGATACGCACATTAAATTTTGAATTTTGCTCATCGAGGAAGTAGTGATTTATAATGTTAGGTGGCCTAAGCATACGTTCTGCCTCTGACATAAACACATCAACATCGACACGAATATTTAGTTCGGTCAAACTTTTCGACAGAATTTCATAACAAAGTTTTTCTGATGTTTTTTCTGAGATGAACAATTCAAGGGCCAGATAAGATTTAGACCGTCTTTCTATTTTTGCTATTTCGTCATCCATGTAAAAAAGCCAGCCAGTACCTTTATCCTTATCTGTTTCTAAAACTGGCTTGATTGAAATTTCGGCAGAATTAAAATCACCACTATGCCATTTTATTACTTTCCCATCCTTCCTAATTAAGCCTATTTTACTGTTGGTAAACCGGCCTGTTTCGGATATATGCCAACCAAAACTATCAATATGCTCGATATCACCCTTGTCTGGAAGCAACTTTTCAAGTTTTTTATTCACATTATTTTCAGCTGTAATAGAAGGCGCCAATTTATTAATAGAGGTTTCTGAGGGCTTATTAATTGATAGACATAGTTGGACTTTGACGTCAGTAACTCTAATATTTAGTAATTCGGGCTTTTTTTCCCACTTTATTTTACCACTTTCGCCCGTTTCGTGGTAGAGATGGTCGTTTATTCTTTCCAGTTTTATATCTGAATCTGACATTTTTTGCTTTCTCCTGATGCCTTTTACTCCTTTTTGAAGCAGATTATTTTTAGCCTCAAATTGAGATTTATTGAGAATACATGCACTTTGGCAATTTTAAAGATATCAGCGGTGCTTAATAAGATGCACGACATTTCACATAAGGGGCGGTTTATTATTCGTCGGACTTGACCGGCGTCACTTTTCCCACAGCATCGAGCCAGCGGATTAGTAGGGATGGAGAAGAACGATACCAGTTATCCCTGAGGTCATGGGCTGAGGGTGGAGCAACACGACACCAGGCACCATCAGAGTACCGGATTAAGGAAACGCCGTCTAAGACCATCCGAACACTGCCGTCACCATATTTAGAAGTTCGTCGTGCCATTTTCACGCTCCCGTTTAGGGGGGGTTGATTGAGGATACACAAGGAGGTTAAAATTTAAAGTTAATCAGTGCTTTTCAAATTGCAAGGCTTGGGCTGGGCTTTTTTATTCTTCTTTCTCCCACCCAGTCGCCCGGTTCAATACCAAATAGAGACCCTATCAGAAGTAACTGACGGGGCGATA
>JASFIU010000494.1:0-3862 GCA_050122495.1 Desulfobacterales bacterium
AATTGGGGAATGAAAGAGATCACGTTGAATTGGTTTTTTAAGATCGAGCCCATTAAGCCCACCAGACTGATTAAGCAGTTTGCTTTCTTCTCCTTGCACGGTGCAGCGCGTGCCTTATATTGAGCTTGAACAATCATAATTACTGGTATAAACACTATTCAAAACTAAATTTATTTTATGAGGTATCTCATGGGGCAAACAGTTGCTGAAAAAATTTTTAATTCCCACCGCATCGACAATCCCTCGGACAATATACACGTCTTGCGGCTGGATGCAGTTTTCTGTCACGAAATTACAACCCCGACCGCCATCGTGGATCTAATCGAAAGGGATAAAGACCGGGTGTTTGATCCCCAGAAGATTAAAGCGGTGATCGATCATGTCTCCCCTGCCAAAGATTCCAAAACCGCCACCCAGGGGAAAATATTAAGGGAATGGGCGCGGCGTCACCAGATCCAGGACTTTTTTGATATCGGCAGAAATGGCATCTGTCACGTTCTTTTCCCTGAAAAGGGCTTTGTCAGACCGGGGCATACCGTCATCATGGGAGATTCGCATACCTGCACCTACGGGGCGTTCGGCGCTTTTGCCGCCGGTGTGGGAACGACGGATCTGGAGGTGGGTATTCTGAAGGGCATCTGTGCCTTTCATTATCCCGAAACCATTAAAATCGATATCAGCGGTCCTCTGCCGGCCGGCGTGTTTGCCAAAGATGTAATCCTATCGATTATCGGCAGGATCGGCGTAAACGGCGCCACCAATAAGATTATTGAATTCAGCGGGCCGGTGGTCGAAGCCATGAGCATGGATGCCAGAATGACCCTGTGCAACATGGCGGTTGAGGCCGGTGCCACCAGCGGGATTTGCTATCCGGATCAAACCACACTTGATTATCTGTGGCCCTTTATTCAGGACGAATATTCAGATCAAAGCGCCGCTCTGGAGGCATTTAAAGCGTTCTGGCCGGATCCAGACGCAACCTATGAAGCGGTAATGGAACACGATGTATCGCAGCTGGAGCCCATGGTGACGCATGGATTTAAGCCGGACCAGGTGCGCCCGGTCAGGGAGATGGACACAACTGCAATCGACCAGATTTATATCGGATCCTGCACCAATGGCCGGATCGAAGATTTGAGAATCGCCGCCCAGGTTTTAAAAGGACACCGGGTTAACGACAGCGTTCGCGGCATCGTATCTCCGGCAACACCCAAAATTTTTCAGCAGGCACTGGATGAGGGTATCATGGCGACCTTTATGGATGCCGGGTTTTGTGTGACCAATCCCACCTGTGGCGCCTGTCTGGGAATGAGCAACGGCGTCCTGGCAGAAGGCGAAGTGTGCGCTTCAACCACCAATCGGAATTTCATGGGCCGAATGGGCAAAGGCGGTATGATCCATTTAATGAGCCCGGCAACGGCTGCCGCTTCCGCCATTGCAGGCCGTATCACCAATTCCCCGCTTTTCAAGAAATAAAAAATTATTAAACTAATTTATAAGGATCGGATTAAGCATGGATGCAATTAAAAACTTCAGCGGCAAGGCATTGTTCCTGGATCGTGTCGATATCAACACCGACGAAATCATTGCAGCTAAATACCTGACCGAAATCTCTAAAACAGCGCTTGGGCCGCATCTGTTTGAAGACATCAAGTTGGACGGATTTGACATGAACCGCGATATTAGCGGCAAAAGCGTGATTATCAGCCGCGCCAATTTCGGCTGCGGTTCATCCCGCGAGCACGCACCCTGGGCACTGGAGGCCAACGGAATTAATCTGGTCATTGCGGAAAGCTTTGCCCGTATCTTCAGACAGAACATGTTTAACTGCGGAATGCTGGCAGCAGAGTTGCCGGCACCTACCATCGATCATCTCTTTCAATCCTATGCTCAGCAGGAAACCATTGTGACGACGGACCTCAAAAAGCAGGTGTTCAGCATTGAAGCCGGCGAAAACCGTGAGGAGATTAAATTTTCGCTTGCTGATTTTGACCGCGCCCTTGTGGAGGCCGGCGGCTGGGTGGAATACGCAGATACCCACTATTAAATATATGGACACCGCGCCTTTTATAACATTAGACAACACCTCTGTTCGTTTGCAGGACCGGCTGTATCTGGAAAACACCTCCTGGCAGATTAATTCCAATGAGCACTGGGCCGTACTGGGCCCCAACGGTTCCGGGAAAACGACGTTTGCCAAATCGCTTTTTGGTGCCGTCCCGATCGTCAGGGGCAATATCGTTTTTAATTTTTTAAACCGGAATCACAGCAGTCCAGCCTCCATGGCCGATGCGATTGGATATGTGTCACCCGAACTGCACCGCGACATTATCGAGCGCGAAAACCTGGAAGATAGTTTTAGAGAGTTTAGCGGCAACATAGATGAAATCACAACGGTAAAACAGATCATTTTAAATAAACGGGTTGGATCTGTGGATGACGCTCAGGCCGAAGAAAGATTGAAGGCGATTGCTAAAAAGATCGGAATTGAAGCGCTGCTGAAAAGAGACATAAGAACATTGTCCATCGGGGAGATGAATACGGCCTTAATTGCAAAAGCATTAATAAAACACCCCAGATTGCTGATATTAGATGAACCCTTCGAGGGATTGGATGCGCCGTCGCGTAATGCCCTGGCCAAAATCATCAATGATTTAATGGACGCAAACATGCACGTCATTTTGATTACCCACCGATTTGCAGAAATCGTACCCAATATCACCCACGTGCTGCTTTTAAAATACGGCCAAATCTTCAAAGGCGGAAAAAGGGAAGATGTTTTTACAGAGGCGAACATCAACCGGGTTTATGAAATTGAAAACCAGCGGGTAAAAGACTACCCCTCCAAAATAGGCCGGACCCCCTCTGCGGCCGGGAAAAAGGCATTACCATCGACACGGATTTTAATTGATATGAAAAATGTAGTGGTCAAATATGGCGACCAGCTCATTCTTGATCAATTTAAATGGCGGGTAAAGGACGGAGAAAACTGGGCTGTTTTAGGGCCGAAAGGCGCCGGCAAATCCACGGTTCTATCACTGATTCTGGGAGATAATCTGCAAGCCTATGCAAATGAAATCCATCTTTTCGGGAAAAGAAGAGGGTCCGGTGAAAGTATCTGGGATATAAAAAAGCAAATCGGCTTCATCTCCTCGGACCTGCAAATTCGCCAGCACAAAAATATCAATGCCTTCGATGTGATTTGTTCCGGTTTTTTCGACTCAAACGGGCTGTACAAAAGATGCAGCCCCGAGGAGCTTTCAATTGCCAAAGAATGGTCCCATTTTTTGGGTTTAGATGCATTGGCCCAGCAAAAATTCGGTCGTCTCTCCCATGGACAGCGCCAGTTGATTCTCATCGCCCGGGCCATGGTCAAATCCCCTCAAATTCTGATCTTAGATGAACCATTCCAGGGCCTGGATATCAAGAACAGAAAAAAAATACTGGATATTTTCGAATACATCGGAAGCCAAACGCGCACGAATTTGATCTATGTCCCCAATCAGGATGAGGAAGCCTTAGACTGTATCACGCACGTATTGAACATGGATCGCGGCAAGGCCATTGACCAACATGCTTTAGATAGCTGAGAAATTGTTGAAAGGGAGGCAAAACGGTTAAAGGTGAAATTTTCAGAATGCAAACCCGGTAGAATTTTTGCAATTTGTCTTGAAAACGGGGATATTGTGCATCAGGAGATCGAGCAATTTGCCCGCGAACAGTCCATAGAGGCCGCTTCGCTGATCATCATCGGCGGCGCCGACAAAGGCAGTAAACTCATCGTCGGGCCCGAAAGTGGAGATGAACTGCCCGTATCGTCTTTGGAGTATGTTTTGGAAAATGTACACGAGATCGCCGGCAC
>JASFIU010000495.1:0-3852 GCA_050122495.1 Desulfobacterales bacterium
TGACCGCAATTTCTTTTTCATCCGGCGCGTATAGAGTTGTCGTTTTAAAGCGCTGATGTGGTCAATAAACAATTTGCCTTTTAAATGATCAATTTCGTGCTGCAGGACGATGGCCAGCATACCTTCAGCTTCCAATTGGACAGGGCGGCCCTCGCGGTCCACGCCGGCGACGATAATAGATTGGTAACGCTTCACATCCGCCCTGAATTCAGGGACGCTCAGGCAGCCCTCATTTTCAGAAAGTATTTCACCCTGCTGATCAACGATACGGGGGTTAATGAGTACCTGCAACGAACGGTCTTGATCAGAGGGAGAAATATCATAGATGAGGACACTTTTATTCCAGCCGACCTGGATCGCCGCCAGTCCGACGCCGGGTGCATCGTACATGGTGGTGGCCATTTGATCGATCATTTTTTGAACCTCACCGTCGATATCCTCCAACTCATCGGTGGGCTGGCGTAGTATATTATCCGGATATGTCAGGATTTTAAGTTTTGACATGGCATCCTTAATACAGGTTTCAGGTGTCGGGTGTCAGGTGTCAGGAAGATACAAGGGACTGAAAACAGTCAACAAATAGCAGCAGACCATAGTCAGACTTTTTTTCGCTTCGGCTAAGCCGTTCGGCATGAGCTCACGGCCGAAGGGCTCCTGGCATGCTGCCCGCAGTTATCTGTTTGCTGACACCCGAAACCTGACACCTGAAACCACAAACAGTGTGTATGTTTAAAGAACTCAACTGAACTAAATTATATCACACGATTCTTGTAACATTTTTGTAGAACATAGCACTAAGCATTATCGCACAAAGTTCAAAATTTTTTCAACCCGTTTGCGCTTCAGCGGATTTTTTCTCATACGAAACCTGCCATATGTTTACGCTGATGATGATGGCTGAAATAAAGCCGATAATGATGACCGGAATCACTTGAACGGCATGATTGGCAAGCGTAAATCCTGCAGCCGCATTTTCCGGGATTCCAAACAAAGACATCGCAAAAACCCCGCCGGCTTCCCACAAGCCCCAAAATCCGGGAACCGAGGGCAGGGCAATGAACAAGCAGATAATGACCATGACGGCATACATTTCAGTATATGACAGGTTAATCCCGGGACAGCCAAGGCTAAACACATACCAGGATAAAGCAGCGGTTGTCCAGACGATCAAAGAATAGATTCCGCATATGCAGATTTTCCTGGGTTGTTTTATCAGGGTAAACCCCAATGCGATATTGTCAACAAATCGAATCAACGGCTCGCATACCCGATCATTGATTTTTGCTTTGGCCGCTTCATCTGCAAAAAATACCAATGCGGGAATGGCCCGAATGACGCGATGGATAACCCGGCGTACCCTGGAGATACTGACCATGATTATGGCGGCGAATAGCAGCGCGCCCGCAATCATAATCCTGTCAAAAAGTACTTCCAGGGTAGATCGATTCAGGCGAAAATCTCCAAATGTGATTTCCACCTGAGGATTTATTTCAATGAAGGCGAAGGTAATCACCGCAAAGATGATTAAAGCGGCAACATCGAATATTCTTTCAGCAGCCACAGTGGCAATGCCGGTCGCAAACGGTATCTTTTGTTTTCTTTGCAGGATTATGGGTCGTGCGAATTCACCGACACGCCCCGGAAGAATGCAGTTGATCATAAAACCAATCATCAACGGATGAAATGCCGGCCAGATACCAATTGGGTGACTTGATGCGAGGATAAACCGCCAACGAATTGCTCGGATAAAAAAGCTAAAACCTACCAGCAGTACCGCCGGGAACAACCATAGATAGTTAATGGACCCGAGATAATTCAAGAGATCAATAAGCGGGACATTGCGGAAGGCAAAATAAAGGGCAGCCACCGATAAAATAACACCAGCCACCAGAGAAGTAATAAAATGATTTTTCATATCAGAGACAAGGTTTAAAAGGGAACTTTGAGAACCGTTTCGAATTAGTCGCCTACGTGTCGTACGCAGCAAGAATTTTTTGGGCAGTTTTAATGTCTTGATTGATTTGAGCGGTTAACTCTGAGAGGCTTTCAAACTTTTTTTCATCCCTGATTCGCTGAATAAAATTGACACGAATTTTTTCTCCATAGATATCGGTGCCAAAGTCCAATATATGTACTTCGACTGTAAATTCATTGTCATTGAAGGTGGGGCTGTATCCGATATTGGCCACGCCCCTGTAAAGCCGGTTATCGTACTCGATTGTTACAGCATAGATTCCGGTTTTAGGACAAAGTTCATCTTGCAGGTTGATATTGGCCGTAGGAATTCCAAGGAGCTTTCCGCCCCGGTCGCGGCCCTTCACGACCAGCCCTCTAATTTGATAATGCCGGCCCAGCATTTTGCAGGCTGGCTCGACATCTCCCGCCATAACCAGTTCCCTGATTCTGGTGCTGCTGATGCGACCGGGAAAATTTCGGCCGGCTTTTATCCAGTCAGCGGCGATGACCTCATAACCCATCTGAGAAGCATATGATTTTAAGACCGTCAAATTTCCTTCACGATTCTTACCAAAGGTATAATCTTCGCCGACGATAATGGCGCGGATACCGATCTTGGCGACTAACAGGTCTTTGATGAATGCTTCGGCCGACAGCGATGCAAATTCCCGGGTAAAAGGAATACAGATAAGCACGTCGATCCCGGAACGCTCGATAAGTTCTGCTTTTTGTTCATACAGGGTGATAAGGGGCGGGTGGTTGTTTTTCTTTAATACGCGCATGGGGTGGGGTTCAAAGGTCATCGCAATGGATGTACCTTTGATGGCCTGGGCCTTTTCAACAACTTCATGAAATAAGGCCTGGTGGCCGATATGAACCCCATCGAAATTGCCGATGGTGATGACAGCCGCATTGAATGGTTCGGTTATCTTTTCAAGATGATTAATAATTTTCATTTTATTTACGATCAATTAGGGTATGACCTTGACATGCATAGTAAAAAAAGATATTTAAAGCAACCCTTGAAACCTGTTCTGGCAGACAAGGGTTGGAGTGCGTGCCGAAGTGGCGGAATTGGTAGACGCGCTAGGTTCAGGGTCTAGTGGGGGTTTCCCCGTGGGAGTTCGAGTCTCCCCTTCGGCACCACAATAAAATCAAAAATTCACACAATTAAGGCTCTCGGTTTTGAGAGCTTTTTTTATGCAATAGTGACTATGAGAGTGACTATCTTCCAAATCGGTCTCTATTTTGTCGATTGCATCCATCAAGTCACCCTCATCTACCGTGTCATACCTCAGATCCATATCATTGCCATTTGAGTGACCAAATATAACCATCCTGACATTTTTATCAACGCCAGCTTTTCGTGCAATCGTTTTCGCCGTTTGCCGCAAGTCATGGAGTATAAAACCAGTTTTAATTTTTCGACCATAAGGTAATCCAGCATCTTTGCAGCCCTTGTGTAATCCAGCGCGAATATCTGAAACTGGATTGCCTTTATCCGAGCATCAGTTTTGATAAATGGTATTGGTTTTTACTTCTATTGAGATTTTTATAAAAATAGATGTTATCTTCTTGAGAATCAGAGAAAAGCATGAATTGATCGGCCTGTAACTTACCGATTTCACATTGGCTGAAATTGCAAATTTACGAATCCCAATATTTACCTAATACTACCGATAATCAGGCCTGGAATCCTTGCGAGCGACTCCCTCGGTTTATCTGCTGCCCCGCCTTTGACATTAGGTTAGAGATCCGACCACAAAATTGTTCATGGTATTTCATGCGAAAGATGGCAGGGTCTTGGAATTATTAAGGTGTTGTCTTTGTATGGACTAACAAACGATATGCCCCAAAAATACAAATGGGTTGTTAAGGCACGCATCCACCAACTTA
>JASFIU010000496.1:0-3849 GCA_050122495.1 Desulfobacterales bacterium
GCAACCATTGTGGTTGTGCCGTGCATGCCGGTGAGATCGTTCTTGCCGATATCGATCTGGCTATGGCCACCGACGGATCGGGACCCTTATCTATTGAACTTTTCCACAAGATGGGAAAAAAAGAAATAAAGGATCCGGAACAGATTGTAATGGCCCTGGACCATTATGTACCTTGCCCCAATGACAAAGTATCCAGATTGCATGATAAGATGCGTCATTTTTGCCAAGATATGAAGTGTAAGTTATTTGAAACAGGCGATGGTATCGGGCACCAGCTATTGCCAGAGAAGGGGTATATCAAGCCCGGCAGTCTCACCGTGGGTGCCGATTCGCATGCTTGCACCTATGGGGCACTCAACGCATTTGGCACCGGTATCGGTTCGTCCGATTTGGCTGCAGTGATGGCAACCGGCAGATTATGGTTGAAAGTTCCGGCCAGTATTAAAATCGAACTCGAAGGTCGCCTGAATCCACAGGTGACGGCAAAAGACCTGGCTTTGTATCTGGTCGGCAGGCTGAGCAGTAGCGGGGCCAACTACAGAGCGCTCGAATTTTGCGGCAATGCGATTGCGAACCTCGATATGGATGATCGATTGACGATATGCAATATGATCGTTGAAACCGGTGCCAAATGCGGCTTTATGCCGTTTGACCAGATCACGGAACTGTTTTTGAGCCGCTTAAGTCCGGTAGAATATCATCCTGCATTCGCCGATCCAGGCGCTGAATACGAAAATGTCATCCGAATTGACCTCAACCGGCTCGAACCACAGATTGCGGCCCCCCATCGAGTAGACAACGTCCGAGTGATATCCGAATTGGTCGGAACGCCGATAGATATGGTCGTCATCGGAACCTGCACCAACGGAAGGCTTAAAGATCTGGCGTTGGCAGCTGATTTGCTGAAGGAACATCCGAAAACAGCGGGTGTCGAAGTGCTGGTGGTCCCGGCATCGCGGCAGGTATTCACCCGTGCCGCGCAGCAAGGATTGCTGGAAATATTTTCTCGCACCGGTGCGATGATACTTCCGCCGGGCTGCGGCCCCTGCTGTGGCAGCAGCGCCGGTATTCCCGGTGATGGTAAACATATTCTTTCAACCGCTAACCGCAACTTTCTGGGAAGAATGGGGAATGTGAATGCCCGGATTTACCTGGGTTCTCCTCTTGCAGCAGCAGCTGCCGCTATTACGGGCGAAATTTGCGATCCGCGGAGGATAATTGAATGAAGGTATACGAAGGGCGCGTGCTCTTGCTGCCGGATGATGTCAATACCGATTATATCATCTCTTCCAGAAGGAAGCGGGACACACTGGATCTGAATGTCCTCAAAAACTATCTGATGGAAGATATCGATCCTGATTTTGCGGGTCGGGTTCAACCCGGCGATATCATTGCGGCCGGTGACAACTTCGGATGCGGTTCGGCCATGGAAGTTGCATCACTGGTGATACTGGCGGCGGGTATAACCATCATCGTTGCAAAATCCTTTGCACGGACTTTTTACCGCAATGCCGTTAATGGTGGGCTGCTGACCATAGAGGCAGATACTGCTGATATGGAACCCATGGACCGACTGCGTATCGAGGTCGGCCATCAGGAAGTCGCCATACGGAATCTGACAAAAAATACGACGGCAAAGGCCGTTGCACCCAGCGGCATGCTCATGGAAATTTTCAGTGCCGGCGGGCTGGTGGAATACATCCGTAAATACGGCGATTTCCCGGATACCCATCTTTAACATGAAGCGGGCATGGTCGTCAGGTAGATCCGATCATGATCTTTTTAAATCTTTCAGCAACAATCCGTTCTTCACCCTCCCTCAGGAAATAGGTGTCGATAATCCGCCAGGCCTTATTCGTGTAATAATTGTGATAGTGCCTTTCCTTGAGAAAAATTGGAGGATCTTCCGCAGCCATGGCCTGATCCAGCGCTTCGGCAGTAATCTTAACTTTTTGCAAATCCCATTGAACAAGTACCCGCGGTACGTGGGGCACGACCGGATGTTCATGACAAGTTTCATCATTGCGGATAATCTGGACGTCCAGATCTTGAACTTCTGATAGCTCTTTTTGCAGATAGCGGGCGGTCTCCATCTGCCGATCGTACTGGCTGTCACCTTCTTTTATGAATATTTCAAGTGCGGTGACCAGGCCGATAATTTGTTCTTTGCTGACTTTAAATCCCCTGGCCCATCCTTCGTGAGGATAAGTATGATTGCGGACTGCATTGACGATTTCGGTACCGCAACCCCGGCCCAACATCATCCCACTGCTGGCGATTGATCGGATCCCTTTTCCACCGCTGAATATGACGATGTCGGCACCCATATCCGTAAATTTGTATAAATTGTCAACCGGTGGCAGCAGAGCGGCGGCATCGAAAATTACTGGGATATCATACTTCTTTCCCGCTTCGATTACCTCCTCTATTGGAATATTCCCGCGGGGAGTTGTGTTATACGAGAGCGTGTAGGCCAGGCAACAGGTTCTTTCGGTAATGGCGCTTTCGAGTTCACGTTTAAATGATTTGAGCATACCCACCTGCCCGTATTCGACCAGCTTTGCACCGGCTGATGTCCATTGCGGCGTATAGGCCTGATAGTGCCCTCTGGGAAATATAATTTCATTCTGCATACCTTGGGTAAAGGGGAGTTTTTGCCACTTGGCAAAGTCATCGCCAGCCATACAAGCTGCAACTGCAAGCGTAATGGCAGCTCCGGCTCCGGAGGTAACATGAGCATCTTCCACCCGGCAGAGTTCGGCTATTTTCATATCAGCCCTTGCAAACAACTCGTGCATGTCGACAAAGGTCCTGGATGCCTCATTCATTGCAGCCAAAACGCGATCGTCGATCCAGGCGCTGCCAATGGCAGAAGTCCAGTTTCTGGCATTGATCCAGGATCTGACACCAAGCCGGTCCAGCGTTTTGCTTTTGTAACGGTATTTTTTTGAAAGGGTACTCATTTCAATTAATACGGTCGGATGACGTGTCAATTCACTCGTCGGGTCGGATTCTTAATTCTGTTACGATCCAATCCCTTTTGAAAAAATTTCTTCAATCTGCATCTAAAAAAGCGACGAGCCTTCTTCTTTGAAGCGACCGATGATAATCAGGAGCGGAACAATTGCCGAAACGATCAGGATCGAGGCAAAAGCCGAGGCCATGCCCATATCATCTGAAAGTATGCCCTGAAACATTTCCACTGTCATCGTCGACCAGCCAGGGGTTTGCAGGACGATTGTCGAGCTTAGCTCAGAAATGGTTGTGACCCAGGTCAAAATTGCACCGGCAATGATACCCCCGGCCATCAGGCGAATCGTAATCTTAAAAAAGGTCTTCATCGGGTTGACACCCAATGAAATACTGGCTTCTTCCATCGAGGGATCCAATTGGTAGAGAATCGAAGAACTCGAGCGAGCGATAAATGGCATTTTTCTGATCGTATAGGACAGCACCAGAATCATCCAGGTTCCGGTGAGAATAAGAATTCCAGTGTTGAACATGACGATCAATGCGATACCCAAGACCGTTCCGGCAATCGTAAACGGCAACATAATGGCAAAATCGAGAGCATCACCGACACCGGAACGTCGACGGGTTAAAATGTAGCCGGCCGGTACACCAATGATAACCGAAGCCAGAGTAGCGGTGGTGGCCAGAAAATAACTGTTGAAAATCGGCCGGGCCATATGGCTGAAAGCATAACTGTAGTTTTGAAGGCTGAAATTGGGATGGATGACGGGTCCACGCATTTCCATGAAAGAGATAACCAGTGCAACAAAAAAGGGAATCAGCGGGATCAGCACGACTGCAAAACAATAGCCAGTGGCCAAACGACGAGGCCAGCCA
>JASFIU010000497.1:0-3830 GCA_050122495.1 Desulfobacterales bacterium
AGCTGAAACCGGGTCGGTGGCCATGTATGCGAATGCAAACATACTACCGCCGATGATCAGGTGCTGCAGCGGATTCAGGCTGAGATAAGGCGCAGACCCTTCCGCTGCGATTAGGTTCAGCAGCAGTCCGGTGCAAAGCAGGCCCAGGATACAACCCACGATGATCCGGTAATTGGCTATACCTAATATAATCAAAAATGCGGCACCGGCAATACTGAGAAAGGTTGCGGTGCCGCCGATACTGCCGGGATAGAGACCGAAAAACAGCTTTACCGTACTGTATCCGGCATCGCTGAAAGCGGATTGTATGCTGCCGGAGGGCTCGGTGACTGCGGCAATCGACAGCGGCGTGGCACCGGAAAACGCATCCACCGCAGCGCTTCGACCGCCGCTGAGGACCATCCAGATCGCGTCACCGGAATTCTGCGCCGGATAAGCAAAATAAAGAAAAGCCCTGCCGGTCAGGGCCGGGTTTAGAAAATTTCGGCCGGTTCCGCCGAAGATTTCCTTGCCGATTACGATGCCGAAAGATATGCCGAGGGCCGCCTGCCAAAGGGGAATGGTCGGCGGTAGGGTCAGGGGGAACAGGGCACAGGTCACCAGCACGCCTTCGCTCATTTCATGCTTGCGTACCCCTGCAAACAAGGTCTCCCAGGCAAACCCGACCACATAAACCACTGCCACGATCGGAACCACAGCCTTCAAACCGGTCCAGATCACCGGCCAGAAATTGGTCCCAAGACCGGAGGCCAGATGGGATTGATATCCGATGTTGTAAACGCCGAATGCATAGTGGGGTAACAGGGCAACAATGACCAGCATCATGTATCTTTTGACATCCAGATTGTCCCTCGTGTTGGGTGCAACCTGGCTAACCCGGGCCGGGGCGAAGAAAACCGATTCGATCGACTCGTAAAAAGGCCATAGTTTCTCGAGCTTGCCGCCCTTTTCAAAGTGCTTGCGTGTGGAATCAAAGAATCTTTCAATGCGATTCATCAATGGCCCTGTTCTTTCTCTTTGTAAAACTCGGCTTTTGCAGTTTTCAATGTTTCAAAGAGCTCGATTTTGGATGGACAAACATAAGAGCATAAAGCGCATTCGACGCAATCCAGCAAGCCGTGCTCGAGGGATTCTTCAACCTCTCCGGCTAAAGTCGCCTTGTAGGTGAACTGGGGAAGAATATCGACCGGACACACCAGAGCACAGTAGCCGCAGGCGATGCAAGCCCGCTCACCGCCGTGCATGTTGCAATCCATCATAAGTTCCTCACGGTTAATCGCCGAGAGAAATGCCCTCGAAAATGAAGGTTTACGATAACCGGGATTGAACAGGCCCAACAACTCGCCTTTGTGGTTGCCCTCGGGCAGTAAATTAAGGGCCGATTCTGAAAATCCGAGATGTGACCGGGTCAAAGCAACATAGCCGGTCAAAATGCCGCCCTGGATATAACGCCATGTTTCGCTCTCGGTCTGATCGTCGGCGATAACAGACAGCGGCGCTCCCATCCGGGTGATAAGATGTTTGGGTTGACGCGCCCCGGATCCGCCCAGGGACACGATACGTTCGGTGGGATAGACGCCGTTGCGCAACAGTCGGGCAATCAACACAACATCCTGACCATCTATAAACCAGGAACGGTTTTCTGCCGCTGAGGACTTCATGCGGTATAACAAAACACCGGGGTCGTGCGCAGGATAGTTACCCGTGTAGGTCAAATTGACTAAACCGTTAAGCGATGAGGCCAATTCGGTATCGGCACGGTGACCGCAGACATACACACGGCCTTCGGCCAATTTGTTTAAAACGCTCAACCCGAAATTAAAATGGTCCTCGTTGCCGGAGAGATAGACCTGGGGTGCCGGATGAAAAGGCTCAAGACTGCCAAGGCTGACAAACAAAACCGGCGGAACAAAATCCGGTTGGGGGTAATCTCTGAAAGGCAATTCCTTGATCAAGGGCCAGACGCCGCCGGTGACCAAGGCCTCAACCAGCTCGTCCCGACTTACTTTGTCGATGTCTTCTGCACTGTAACTTTGAAATTCAACTGTTTTTTCGGTTTCATCCAGTTGAATGATGATTTCTTGAATCACCCGACGCGGTCCAAAGCGAACGTCAGCCACGCGACCCCCGCCGGGCGATAGAAGCTGAATGTTCGGGTTGCGTTTGTCTTCAACCAGGGGCGATCCCAGGGCGATGCGATCCCCCTTTTTGACCTTCAGCCGGAGCTTCAAAAAGGGGATGTGTTCGGGTACGAGCGCCAGCCGGGTCGGCTGCTCGGCACTTAGTGATTCAGTCGCCGGCGATCCGATGACCTTTGGATTGTATCCCTTTTTGACTCGGATGGTTTTCATCGGGTTTTTCTAAAATGGCTTTTATGACCGAATGTGCTTTTCCTTAGGTTTTTGGTATCCGCGAAAGTCCTCGTGCTGTTCTTGGCTGCGCTGACAGTTACAACGCGCACAAGTCGGCCTTGGTCCGTCATCGCTAACAGACCGGCCTTTGATGAGAAAGGCCAATATAAACAGCGCAAACACAAGTGCGGTGGCTGTCAACACGAATATAATTTCCGACATTGTATATTCCCTTGATACATCCTGATAGTAGTCAGTCCCAAACGTCTTTTGAACTTTTGCGTCCGGTGTATTTATCTGACCGATTTAATGGACAGCAAAAATCAATATCAACTTAGTGATCCGATCAGCTACCGTCAACAAAATCGACAATTGTGACGCTTGCCGAGCACGATCTATTCGGCCACCACAAATGCATCCGGAAATCCGTTTTGAATAAGGTAGGCTTCATATTCTTCCGCCTGTTGCAGGGTGGACACCTTGCCGACCCGAACCCGGTAAAAAATATTGACGCCGTTATCGTACTCGGCAATATGGGCATTTTTATAGGTTCGATCCAGTTTACGTTTAAGCCTTTCCGCATTTTGAGGATTCAAAAATGCGCCGACCTGGAACGTAAAATTTCCGGAATAATAATCATCTTGAATGTAGGTGGGCGCCGAGCCGCCGGCCGACGATGTCGGCCGCCCCAGGGCAACCACCTCGACCCTGGCGGTGCCGGGGCCCACGATGCCGATATCCTTGGCGGCGGTGTAAGACAAATCAATTATTCGGCCGCGTACAAAAGGGCCGCGATCATTGATGCGAACCACTACGCTGCGACTGTTTTCCCGATTGTGCACCTCTACGTAAGTGCCCAGCGGCAGGGTCTTATGCGCAGCGGTCATGGCATACATGTTGTAAATCTCACCATTTGATGTTTTTTTCCCGTGAAAATCACGCCCATACCAGGAGGCGATTCCGCGCTGGCGAAAACCCTCGGAATGCGGCAGCGGCTGATACCACTTGCCCAGTACTTTGTAAGGTTTGGGATAGCCGGGTTTGCTGGGAGGCGGGGGCTCGGATCTGGGCGTGCTACTCGCACAGCCGCCGATCAAAAACACAAACAACACGAAAGCCACGACAAGTCGGTCACCGACCAGCATTATGCGTCCCGATGAAATGCCGTTCATAAGAAGATTCAGATACTTAGCCAAAATGGAATATTCACAAAAGACTCTATCGGCCTGGAAAAATCCGGTGCTTGCAATTCGTCGTAGAAATCCTGATACGATGAACTAAGTTCTTTTTCGTCTCCTTTTCCGTGGCGACGGCTTTTGGCCGTCGAGTGCCAGATCGAGAACATTTATCATCTTATCAACAAAGTGAAAACGGATTTCTTTCTGAACCTTGGGGGGCACATCCTCCAGATCTTTTTTGTTCCAGGCCGGCAGAATGATTTCCCTGATACCGGCGCGATGGGCGGCCAGAATTTTCTCT
>JASFIU010000498.1:0-3819 GCA_050122495.1 Desulfobacterales bacterium
CCCACAACCAGAAGATTAAATATAAAATATATATAAATTTCAGATAGATAAATAATTTGCGCACACAACTTAACCGTGAGGTCCTACCTGGTGTCCCGTGCCAAACGGGTTTATGATTTTCTCGATTTGACCAAAAGCACAGCCGGATTTCTGTTTATGCTGGTATGGTTGGGAATGGGCGAAGGCGTGGCAGGGCGCTTGGTGGTCGGGTCATTTCGATCGGGCTTTTAATCGGATTGGATAACTTCCTGTCGGCAGTCTCCTTACCGGCGATCATTGTCCTGATAACGCAGCTGCTGCCGACCCACAAACGCAGCTTGGGGGTTACCATGCATTCGTTGAATTTTATGGTTGCCTTTTTATTCGGGTCCCTGGGAACAATTGGTTTTGTGCGTTACGGTTCTATGGTTCTGATGTTATACGGACTCGACACTGACAATCTCAGGGATTTTCTTTCTGACATAGGCTTCAATGCCCTGTTTAAGCGTCATCTGGGACATGGGGCACCCGCCGCAGGCACCGGTCAATCGGACTTTGACAATTCCGTCTTCCACATCCACCAGCTCCACATCTCCACCATCCGCCTGAAGTGATGGCCGAATTTCATTCAATGCACTCTGGACCTGTTCTTTCATTTTTTCCTCCTATTTGATTAGGGTGTTTTGATTTTTTTGGTGAAAGAATCTTATTACCTAAATTATACCACGTGGTGGCACTGGTCAAGTCGCGGGTGTCTATTTCCTGTTGTAATGTCAGCCACAAGCGCCTTGAAGCCCCATCTAGGCTTCAACGGCAGCCACCCTAAATAAAATCGAGCACCCGTCTGCGGGCCTTGGCTGCCTTGCAAATTGAAAATCCGATTGACACCTTCGTCTGAGATAGGTTAAGCATTAGAAGTTCCTCAATAAACCGCGTGTTATTCCTGTCAATCGAATTAAGACCTAAATTGAGCGTTTCAAGTTTAAATATGGATCGTTTAACGATTAAGTCCGCTCAATTCCGCCGTACGGGTGCCAATCTCTCATTTAAATGAGAAAGGGGCTCACAAATGATTGAATCTATTTATCAGATCCTTGCAAAAATCGGCTACACGCATCCGCTGCACCCACCGGCTACCCATTTGCCGGCAGGACTTATTTTCGGGGCATTTGTATTTGCATTGATGGCCTGGATTTTCAATCGTAAAAATCTGGCCCAATCCGCGCGCCACTGCCTTATCCTGGCGCTGATTATGGCTGTGCCCACGCTTCTATTGGGGCTCATGGACTGGCAGTATCGCTTAGGCGGCGCCTGGCTCTTTCAGATCAAAATGAAACTGATTTTGGGCGGGATACTATTGTTTCTGCTGCTCGTCGCTGGCATTTACGGCGCTTTGGCGGGTTCTTTTAAAAAAACGGTTGTGGCCTTATATGGGCTGTGCATGTTGACCGTGATCGGTCTGGGATATTTTGGCGGGGAACTAGTGTATGGACCCAAAACGCCTTCCGTAGCAGAAGACGCCGGCAGGGTCGCGAAAGGCGCGCAGGTCTTTAAGCAAAACTGCTGGGTCTGCCACCATATGGACAGCACGGCAACCAAGGTCGGACCCGGGTTGATGGGCATTTTCAAGCAGACCAAATTTCCAGTCAATGGCCAACCGGTGTCAGATGAAAACTTTCGCCAGATCTTAAAGACGCCTTACGGTAAAATGCCGCCTTTCGGGCACCTCTCAACCGAACAGGTTGATGCATTGCTGGATTATCTAAGAACACTTTAAAGCTCATCTCAAAAATGCATCTAATATACATCCTTGAAAGCGTTAGCATTTCTATCGCGATCGTCAACCTGATATTCTTCTCTTCTCATGTTGACACGCCGCCATATCATCCCTACTTTTGCAGGTAAAATATGGCCTTCGGAGTCAACGACCACCCGCGAAGCGGGTGGCTTGAATTTTCGGCCATAGGCCGAAAAGACAAAAGCACGTCGGTGCTTTAATCGTTGCGGTTGTAACCGGATGCAAAGTCCCGCCGCGGCGGGATTTGAAAACAACCAATCTTCTTCCATTACGCCAAAATGCCTTCAATAAATGAATAGGGAGATAAAAAAATGAAAAAATGGATATTTATCGGCCTTGGTGCGATCATCGTCATCCTCATTGTCGTGGTGGTCGTCGGTATTTCAAAGTTGGGTCCTATCATTAAAATGGCGGTCAACACTTACGGCCCCAAAATTACGGATACCGAATTACGGGTGGATGACGTCGGGATTTCCATATTCTCGGCCGAAGCCAAGCTCAAAAAGTTTTTCCTCGGCAATCCGCAAGGCTTCAAATCCCCGAGTGCGATGAAGGTGGGCTCGATCTACGTGGATGTCGACGAAGGCTCCATCACCCAAAATCCGATCATTATCAATAGAGTCGAAATAGCCGGGCCGGAGATCACTTACGAAAAGCGGGGCGGAACCGACAATTTCAAATCGATCTTAAACAATGTACAGAAGAATGTTCCCAAAGGAGAATCCGCCAAAAAGGAGCCGGCTAAGGAAGGCCCGGGAAAAAAGCTGATCATCAACGATTTTATAATAAAAAATGGCAAGGTGAACCTGGCTGTGGAAATACCCGGCGGCGTGCTCGGTGAGAAGGAAGTAAAAGCCGATCTTCCCGATATTCATCTCAAGGACCTCGGCAAGAAAAAGGGCGGCGCCTCTGCGGCCGAGGTGGCCAAGGAAATTTTTGCGGCGCTGTATGGCAAACTTAAATCGCCCGCGGTAATGGGCGCCTTAAACGATCAGCTCAAAAAACTGGGTGTCGGCTCCATTGATGAGCTTGAAAAAGCTGCAAAGGGGGCGACCGACGTTGTCAAGGACGCCGGTAAAAAAGCGGAAGGGGTTACCGATACGGTTAAAGGATTGTTCCAAAAGAAGGAGTAATTTGAACGGTTTCGCACGCAAAGCCGCAAAGCACGCAAAGTAAGATTTTTTGTTCCCCAAGAAACAAATCTTGGCGTCTTAGCGTCTTTGCGTGAGGTTTTTTGACCCTGTCAAGGTTGGCCCGACTGGAATTCATCCAGCGTTTGCCGATATTGTTCAACAAAAGGCCCGCCAAGCGTTACGGCCTGGCGGGCTGTTTTTATGGCCTCCTGTTTTTTCCCCTGATCCCACAGTACCTGGGCCAGGTTGTTAAACGCCACACCTTCATTCGGGAAAAGATCCGTCGTTTTTCGCAACGCCGTTTCCGCAGATTTTAATTCCCCCTGTGCATAAAGGCTGTTGCTCAGGCCGATATGGGCGAAAAGGTTATGGGGCCAACGGTTGAGTGCCGTTCGGTATCCGATTACGGCCGCGTCCCATTGACGGGCTTTCTCCAGACCGACAATGGCCAGGACATAGGCGGTTTCATCCGCGGAAGCGGGCAGGCGGTAAGGCGGGAGAATTGCCAACCCCCAGTAATCACTTCTCGCCCAGGTATTTTCGAAAGCCTTTAGGGATGTTTTTTTCCGTCGGGTGACTCCGGAATGCAGGGTGATCTCGCCGGCGTTAAGATCATAACCGATGACCACCGCATAATGCCAGCGTGGAATCCAGGAAAATCCCAGATTTTGCAGAACGATGACCGGATACCCGGCCGCAACTTCCTTGAGCAATGCATTTGGGCCGCTGACAGGATAGGCGACCCTTCCATGACGGCGGGTTGCCGCGACCATGGCCGGCGGCAGGCTGCCCTTGAGTGAAGGCGTGAATACCTGCGAGGTGAGCGCATCCGGATGGATGGGGCGACCGCTCCAGGTCAGGGCCATTGCCATTGATGCCGGCCCGCACTGGTATTCTTTTTGAGGATAA
>JASFIU010000499.1:0-3794 GCA_050122495.1 Desulfobacterales bacterium
GGCGAGAATTCGGTTTGATATAAAAAAAATATCCGGGATCTCGTGGCTGACCAGAATCGCAGTAAACTCGAACTTTTTGCGATATTGGGCAATCATGCTCAAGATTGCATTTTTTCGGACAGGGTCCAAGCCGGTGGTGGGTTCGTCAAAAAGGACAATCTGAGGATCAGTGATCAAGGCGCGCGCAATGGCCACCCGCTTCTGCATTCCCCCTGAGATCTGTGAAGGATACTTGTAGGTCGACCCGCTGAGTTCTGCTTGCTCGATTCTGGCCATAACCTTGCGAACGATTTCCGCATTTCTCAAGTTTGTCGTTTTCCGCAAGCGCAAGGCGACATTCTCATATACCGTCATCGAGTCAAAGAGGGCGTTGCCTTGAAACATGTAACTCATCTGGCCCAAACAGGCTTCCATTTCATTCTTCTTCATCCGGTTGAGAGGCTTGCCTCGGAAAAGAATGGTGCCCTCGTCCGGCTCGAGCAGCCCGATGATGTGTTTGAGCAACACGCTCTTTCCTACACCGCTAAGACCGATAATGGTAGTGATCTGTCCTTCATATATCTGCAGGTTGACGTGGTCAAGGATGGTTCGGGGACCGAACCGCTTAGTGACTTCCTTGAATTCGATCAATGGAACATCCATGCGCCTCCTTTTTCTATCCACAGACTCCGTTACAACGGCGCGCTTCAGAACCCAGTTGAATTGATGGCTGTGTAATGAACGAATACATCGGGCTCATCATTTTGTTCAATGAAGCCAAATCCTTTTTTCGTCAAACCATTTTACAGTTCCGTTCGCCATAGTGTCACCTTCCTCTCAAAATATTATCATGGTTCCCAACTTCAGGTTGCCACAATGACAAATAGATTTTACCCTCAGATAGAAACCGGCCCTGATTGAAGGCGTGCATTTATTAATTATGGTGAAATTAGCAGCTGATTTTAAATCAAGTCAAGATATTTGGATGAAAATTTAAATTTTCAAATTGTTTTGATTGTACTTCGGAATCCACAATTTATGGATTGGATTATCAGGTGTGGGATCATATTATCTATGCTTTTTCAAGCGTCTATAATTAGTAGATTACCATATGCAATGTGCAATCCGCCACTTGTTCCAGGGCTCAACGCCATCTTTAAGTCTGGTTAAGTGCTCCGGGTTTGCCATTTTGCTTTTCTCCTTTCTCCGTTTCTGAATTTTTATCTTGGGTCCGGCACTCGCTTTTCCTTACACTCCACTGTAGTCAAAAGGCCAGTCCCGCTAATCATTCGGTATTCATTTCTTTTTTCGCCCCGTAATGCCCAACACCACGCCGAAGACCCCTTAAGCGGTGGCCAAATATGACCATTGGTCAAATATGACCTTTCTTTTGCACCCATTTGTAACTGCTCGTCATTACTTTTAAATCTGTTTCTGTATATAAATCAGAATGATGCAGAATAAAAAACCAAGAGTTAAAGCTCTGGCATGTATTTTGAGTATCTAACAAATACAAATAACGCATTAAAACGCCAATGAGGGGGTACTTGCACCCAAGCGATAGCGGCCGCACGTTCGCTGTGAGACCGGAGGATTGGACATGATAAACAACACTATACTTACAGAAGCAAGCCAACAGTACGCGACGGCTTATGACGCGCATTACACGACGAAGGACATGTATAAAGCTTTCAAACTTTATGGGCGCCTCATAGCTGCGCACCCAGATACCCATGAGGCTGGATACTCCCGATCCCAGGTTCAAAACATCGTGAATGCTGTGGTCCCAAAGCAGAAAGTAATGGATGCTCTTGTGGAGCTGGCACTTACTCATTTTGAACAAGATGTGCCACCGGATGTCGAGGCGGCTTCGGGCAGCGGACCGTATTAAGCGCTGTTTCGGCTAGGGTAAGAAAGCGCACAGTTATCGAAATCGTCGAATAATCTGAAAGACTGGTATTGCCGATAGGTGGTCGCAATGATCGTCGTTAGAATTGCTATGAACGTGCTTCAGGAAAAACAGAAAGAGTTGGTTCAAACGATTCTCTCGATGATTGGGCCGATGGAAAATGAGGCGGGCTGTCTGAGCTATGCCCTCTTCTGTAATATCGAAGACAAAAACCTTCTGAACCTTCTCGAGGAGTGGCAAACACGAAAAGATTTAGATCGTCATTTAAGGTCCGAAATGTTCAGCGTTTTGCTTGGAACAAAGAGCCTTTTGTGCGATCCGCCTCAAATTCAAATCCACACGGTTTCCCATTCGGAAGGAATGGAGAGCGTTAATGCCACCAGGGGGATAGGAACCTAGAAGGATTTGAAAATGAATACGGGCAGTCAAAAAATATTAGTCGTTGATGATGATGATAGTATTCGAGACGTCGTTTCAAAAATGCTTTGTCGGCTCGGCTACGCAGTATTATCAGCTGATAGTGGTGAAAAAGGATTAGCTCTTTTTCTTAAAAACAAATTTGATCTGGTCATGACTGACTTTAACATGTCTGGTATGAACGGAATAAACCTGGCCAATCACATCAAAGAAAAATCTCCCTCCACGCAGGTTGTACTTATGACAGGTGATGAGAAAGAGGGCATTCTATCCAGAATTAAAGGCACTGCAGTGGATCAGGCCCTTTTTAAGCCTTTTACTTTAGCGGAGATGGATGTAACGGTTCAAGGATTGTTGCAGTATTGAAAATTTAAGGACTACAAAAATATTTTGAAGTAATTTCTTAGCCACTGAAATCTACGCGACCTGCATACACTCCTATAGAATCACTGGGCAACATTCCAAAATATTGTTGGCAAAAGGACTAATTATGAATGGTTTTAATAAATATCTTGAAAACAACGGGGTCAAAGATATCAAAAAGCTCACCGGTTTTGTCCATAATTTTTTGCAGGATCCAGCAATTTTTTTTGATTTAACTGGGGCTGAAAGAAATGAAATGGAACAAAAATTGGATGAAGCCCTGGCTCTCTTCAAAGATTGAAAACTACTAAAGCTGCCTGTCGCAGAATTCAAGGAGGCAACATATGCCTGATCGTTTTGTTTCTGCAAAGGGTAAGAAAATGATTCGCCAGTATGTCTGCCTGAAATTCATAACCGCCACAAATTATGTGGACGCAAAGGAGGGAGGCTATGCCTGAATGGAATCAAACCCCAGGGGGATCAACGCCGTCTTTGGATGACATTCTTGAGAAAATTCGACTGAAGCTAGAGGGATTCAAAGGCAGGCCGGTCCTTATCCTCGTCGCCGTTGTGGCGGTGGTGACTGTCTTATGGACAGCCTGGTTCACCGTCCAGCCGGAAGAAACGGGTATTGTGCAACGCTTTGGAAAAGTCATGCGCACGGCCGGCCCGGGACTGCATTTTAAACTGCCTTTCGGTGTCGAAAAGGTTCGTCTGTTACCCACGGCCCGTGTGCTTAAAGAGGAGTTCGGTTTCCGGACGGTGGCCACCGTGCCCGGCGAGAAAACGCGCTATGATCCGAGCGGTTCTTTTAAGGACGAATCGCTGATGCTGACCGGAGATTTAAACGTTATTGATGTCCAGTGGATCATCCAGTACCGCATCGAAGACCCGATCCGCTATTTGTTCCAGGTACGCAACGCACCGAAAACGATCCGCGATACCACTGAAGCTATCATGCGTCGAGCGGTCGGCAACCGCCTCGGCAGCGATGTGCTCACAACCGGCCGGGTGGCGGTTGCAAGTGAAGCAAAAATTGAGATCCAGAAAGTTTTGACGGCCTATGAGTCCGGCGTGAGGTTGGTCACCGTGGAACTCCAGGATGTAACCCCGCCGGATACCGTGA
>JASFIU010000500.1:0-3790 GCA_050122495.1 Desulfobacterales bacterium
TTTATGCCGGTCTTCTCTTAAGGGAAGGGTAAAAGAAAAAACATGGTATGGGTCCGGCAAATCGAGCTTATGGGCTGCCCGGGTTTGTTGATTGAATATATCCGCCAGCAGCATATCAATACTGCCCTTGAAGCCGGACAGGTTTTTCGTTGTCAGAAATTTGGAAACTGAATCCGGTGCTTCTAAATATCCTTTGAGCATTAAAAGAATCGGTTTTAAATCTTCTGTCAGGGCCATTTTAACTTGGGGGGAACGAATCAGTTGCTGGGTGAGCTCACCTTCAGAGCGCGCAACAGATGTATTGATGATGTCCGCAAATTTTTTCTCAAAGAGAAAGCCTGCGTTTTCAACATAGGATTTGAGCAACGGCAGCCATTTCGTCACCGGTTTGTTTAAATCAATAGATCCAAAATGCGCATCCAGCGTCGCCAGGGCTCGCTGAATATGCTCCGGAGGCATCTGTTGGCCCGGCAGGTTTAAAACTTGACGGACAGCCTGCTTGATGTCTGACTGAATTTTGTTAAATACTTCAAAGGAAAGGATTTCCAGGCGGCCCGACACATTTTTGCGTCCGCCAAGGTCCTTGGAATCAGGATCGACCACTTGAAGCCGAAGTTTTCCGTCCGTATCGCTGACTTTTGCGAGTAGTTCGTCGCCGGCTTTAACCGGAAATTTGACTTCAGCCAGAGCGCGGAATTTTCCCAGATCAACCAGGGCACGATGGTTGTCCTGGACCTCGATGATTTTTAAGTTAAAGACATCCCCGGGCTTAACAATCTCCTGGAACCAGGCGGACCGGTTGAGCTTTGGGTCAAGAATTGCCTGTAAAAGGGATGAGATATCCATGGGTCGTCCAACAGTTGGCTAAGGGGATTTCAACAACTTGATGGATCTATTAATCCGGCAACAGTTTATTTTGTTATATTATTCGAAGAACTTATTCTTCCTCTTCGGTGTAATAAACTCCTGGTATCCAGCTTTTACGGATTTTGGAGGTTTTATCTGGACCCGTTTCGGCTTCATCGACAAACTTAAAATTATTCCATCCGACCCGAATCGTATCATTATGCTGTAATTTGTGGTGTTTTATCTTCTGATCGTTTACAAACGTGCCATTGGTGCTTTTTAAATCTTTAATGTAATATTCCGGTGCCCCCTCGGATTCCGGATCATCTTTTACTTCGATGATCGCGTGGGCGCCGCTGACCACGGCATTGTCGATAAAAATGTCACTGTCCGGATCACGACCGATTCGCAATATGGGTTTGTCGTCCAATTTGAATTTATTCATGGCCACACCTTCGTGAAGCTGAACCACCATTGCCATAGGTATCTCCTTTATATTTCGATTTCGGTGCTGTTTGCCAGTAAGGGTTCGAATACGCTTCTGGCAATTTTCTGAAACGATGCGTCAAAGGGATCGATGGTTTTAAAGCAGATATCATAGTAGGGATCATCTGATTCCCCTCTGGCATAGTCCGTACTTAACCATTTTTTTTGTGCCATTTTAAGGGCTGCTGTTTTCGATTTTCCTTTTTGCTGGTTCTGTTGAACGTACTCCAGCGAGGCGTTCGGGAAAAAATGCAGCGGCTCTTCCAATCCGCGTTTGAACACCTCCAGCAGATTGGCTAAAAATTTGCGCGGAAGATCAACCGGATTAAACTGCCAGGCTGTATTTTTAAAAATGGCAAGGCTGGTCGGGTCTCGTTCTTGCGGGTGCACCTCGCTAAATGCTAGATGATAAATCCAGGATCTTAAAATATCTTGAGTCCGTTGATTGGCATAGCGCACCTGGATCAATCCGCTCTCGTAGATTTCCGGCAGTCTTACCTGCAATCGAACGCCATTTATTTCGATTTGGGTCTCCATGGGATCGGCAATTTTTCTATCGGTAAGCAGTTCAATTTTGCGGGTAAAGTGCTCAATATCGATGCTCATCTCATTATAATAAAAAGTGCCCACCCCGGCATGCGGAAGTTGCCCCATGGCGAGTTGGATGGGTCGGTAATCATCAAGGTCCCTGCCTTTCAACCTTGATTGTAGCATATTTTGTTCGACCAGATATTTATCCAGTGAATTCAGCTCGAAATTTTCGCGTTTATCGGTTAACGTCAATTCATTGTCCAGATAAATTCCCAGCCGCTGTTGCAGCACAAATTTGGCTGGATTGCTGAAAAAACGACATAGGGTTTCCAGATCGAGTTGCTTGAGTGCCTTTTTTTCCTCCGGCGTCAGCGTTAACTTGCGACTTAAAAAGGGGGCCGGTTTTTCACGCCTGTTCAAACATGCGGCGGCATCTCGATTTTCCTCCGAATAACTAAACAGCCGGGCATCTTTTTTAAAATATTGCGGTGAAAACGCCTGCAGCCGATGAACGTTGATGATCCGTTTGCGGATGTCCCCGCCGGGCAGATCAAATCCTTTATCAATGGTGTCCAGCAGTTCACTGACAAGAACCGAAGGCGGAATACGGCTGTTGTCCTGAATGTTCTGTCCCACGTAACTGATATAGAGTTTCTCACGTGCCGATATAATGGATTCCAGAAAGAGATACTTATCATCATTCCTGCGCGACCGGTCGCTGGGCCGCGGCTGTTTGGCAACCAGGTCAAAGGTGAGCGGCTGGAAATCCCGCGGAAACCGATCTGAATTCATGCCGATCAAACAAACAACTTTGAAGGGGATACTCCGCATCGGAAGCATGGCACAAAAGGTGACCCCCCCGGTCATAAAACCGGAACCAAAACTCATTTTATCCAGCCGCTGCCCCAGATAAAACCGAACGGGCTCAAATGCGAGTTTTTCATCAAGCCCGGTTTCGGTTTGTCTATGGCTTAGATCATCGATGATCTTTCGTAAGCTCCGAATCTCCCTTTCCGTCTCTTCATTCGAAAGAAAAAAATCATCGAGCAGCTGTTTTAATACGGAATGCCACTGCTTTAACTGTCTGGGGCGGTTCAACTCTACGGCATAGCGAAAAACACAATTTATAAAATCCAAAAATTTCCCAAAACTGTAAATTTCATTGCCCTCAACATTATCGTAAGGCAGAATCCCTTCAAACATCTGCTGATTGTTACCCGGCATGGCGTAGCCTAATAGAAGCCGCTGAATGCCTGCCTGCCAGGTGTTTTCAGAAATTGCCGGCAGTCCCAATTGTTGCCGGCTGGTTTCATCGATTCCCCAGCGGATTCGGGTGTCGCGGATCCAGCGCTCGATGACGTCAATGTCGGCAAGATCCAATTCAAATCTTTCTTTGACCCCGGGTGATTCGAGCAATCGCATTACCCGGGCTGCGCTGAGTCGTGAACCTTCCAGATCCAGTATTGAACAAAAACCGTCAATCAGCCGGCTTTGATTCCGGGCGCTCTGGTCCGCAATGCTAAAAGGGATTCGAAGGCGGTCATCGGTTTGGGCTTCAAATACGGCTTGAATAAAGGGGGCATAAACGTCGATGTCCGGCGTCATCACCACGATGTCTTTCGGCATCAGGTGCGGATGTTTATCAAACATTGCCAGCAGGTTATCATGCAGCACTTCAATCTCGCGCATGGGGCTGTGACAGCAATGAACCTCAATCGAAGTATCCGAATCGTCCAGGCGAAACGGCTCCGTTTTCTCAGACGCAGCCATTGGTTTGGGTTGATCTGTGTCATGATCTGCGACTGCCTGGCGGTTGCGAAGATTCAAGATGTCGGATTGAATGCAGGCAAGCAGATGGGGGCATCCCGGGTCCTGATAGTCTGCATGCATTTGAAAGTCAAAGCCGCTGACCACGGTAAAAAAGTCC
>JASFIU010000501.1:0-3787 GCA_050122495.1 Desulfobacterales bacterium
GAAGGAACTGGAAATTTTAAATGAAAGGGCTCAGGACGCCAATGACAAGATGGCGGAAATGTTTGGAACCCTTGGAATCGGCTAAATGAAAATACTATTTTTTACAGGAAAAGGGGGCGTCGGCAAATCGACTCTTGCTGCCGCAACCGCATGGCAGTTATCGAAAAAGCACAGGGTGTTGATTGTTTCACTGGATCCGGCCCACAACCTGGGCGATGTTTTTGGTGTCAACGTTCGTGGAGAAATGCGTTTTTCAGAAACCCTTTACTTGCAAGAAGTGGACCTTAAAAAGCTCTCACAGGATTATTTAAAAAGAGAAATCAACGTACTTTCAGATTCTTATAAATACCTTCAGGTGTTGAATTTAGACCGATACTTTTCCGTTTTGAAATATTCTCCCGGAATTGAAGAGTATGCCCTGTTAACCAGTATCGAAAAAACCATTCGGGCCGAATCTGGATTTGAATACATTATTTTTGATACGCCACCGACAGGATTAACCCTGCGCTTTCTGGCACTGCCCCAGGTGACCGTTACGTGGATAGACCGGCTGGCCCAAATTCGACAGAAAATCTTAGAGAAGTGGTACACCATCCAAAACATTAAGGGGCCGCAAAGCGAGGGAGAAACACTGCTATCTTATGATGAAAAAGATGACGATATTCTGCAGAAACTGGTTTCTTTAAAATCCAACTACCAGTCACTAAATAAAATTTTACAGGGAAGCACCTGCTCCATTGTGCTGGTATTTAATCCGGAGATGTTGTCCCTGAAAGAATCGATGCGGTTGATTAAAGGGCTAAAAGAGTTGCGCCTTCCGCTTCGCTTGCTCCTTCACAACAAGATTTCCCCTGATAATCTGAAAACAGCGGACCGTGTCGAAAAAGAACTCAGCAAGGTCACCTCTGCGCAGTTGGAGCGGATTATGTTTCGGCCGGAGTTTCAAGGCAATGAAGATTCGGTTTTGTATCACACAAAAGAAGATCTCACGAAATATTTTTGATCGGGAGTAGATAAACATGTTTAAATACCAGCATATTGTTACACAACCGATATTCTTTTTATTCGTTGCCTTTTCCTTCTTTCTTTCGGTCGTTTATTACTGGGGAAAAAGAGAGAACAAACGGGTGTTTCTTTCCGCATTTAATGACCTGGTCGATGTTATTAAACCCGATGACCAGAAATTTACCAATATCGGTGGGACCGTCGGTCACCACGCCAATTTGATCATAAACAGAAAAGGTCCTTTCTCCAAAGTAGACGCCACCATTACACTCCTTCCGAGACATTCCTTGCTTTACATGCCCATTTCGAAACTGATCATGAGGTTCGACCGGTTGTTTATCACCTTTTATTTGAGAGCGGCGCTTTCCGGAGAAGGGCATTTGATTGAAAAACGATACGCCGGTTTTCGAGGACCCAAAATAACCAATATAAAGCGACTGGAAGAAATGGAGCTTAAATGGGGAAAGCACGATTTTTTTTTATATTTTGAAAAAGTTAAGCTGCGCGATCAACTTATGTCCTTTGTACGAAAGAATCCGGATCCCGGAATTGTCAGACATATCGCCATCGTTGCCAACCAGAGAAAATGTTTTCTTTTCATGATACCCCAAAAGGGCAAAGTCAAAGAAAATTTGGCACCTGTCTATCGCTGGCTCTGCTCGTTATCAAATTAGAACCTATTTGACGCTGAAAACAAGCCGGTCGCCATGAACCCTCAGCCGGATAAAAAGGTCGATCAAAAAATTCAGGACCTGGCCCAATATCTATACGCATCACGGTATCCGGTTTTTTTTACCGGTGCGGGCATTAGCACCGAATCCGGACTTCCGGATTTCAGGGGCCCGGACGGCGTTTGGACCCGGCGGGACAAGGGCTTGCCACCCAGATCGATGGCCGTCTCCTGGGATTCGGTTGCGCCCAACACTGGCCATTACGCTATCGTTGAACTGCAAAAAATGGGCAAGCTCAAATTTTTGATTTCACAGAATGTGGACAACCTGCATTTAAAATCGGGCATTCGGTCCGAGCTGCTGGCGGAATTGCACGGCAATATGACCCAGCTGCGGTGCACGAGCTGTCAGCAAACCATCGATCAAGCTGCTGCTAAAAGCGCCTGTTCGTGCGGTGGATCTCTGGTTTCCAGCGTGGTGGATTTCGGTCAATCCCTTCCGGAAAAAGACCTGGCCCTGTCTTTTAAGCACTCGCGTAAAAGCGACTTGTTTGTGGTGGTGGGTTCCAGTCTGGTGGTCACGCCGGCAGCAGAGATGCCCAAAGAAGCCCTCATGGCCGGCGCCAAACTGGTTATCATCAACCAGGGTGAGACACCCTTCGATTCCCATGCCCATCTGAGATTTTACGAGGGTATTGGAAAGATCCTTCCCGGAGCTGTAAAAAGGCTAAAAAGATTAATGGGCCTTTTCGAGTAGCCCATAGAAACATCAAATCTGAAAAATGCCCTATCTGCAACATTCTGAAAACTAATATTTCATCCGGTTTTTGCCTCACTGCCTTCAGACCCAGTCTTGTATTTTTTGTCAAAATTTTTCATTGAATTTTTTTTGAGCGTTGGACTTCATTCACTTCGTGCATTACCTTAACTTTTACTTCACCGGTTCTTTAAAAACCGTAATGAAGCATAAAACTATTGATGCAGAAGAGATCTATAAGATGAACGATAAAGGAGGATCCAATCATGCGACATTTTGTATATATATGTTCACTGTTAATCGTTTCAACGGCTGCATTCGGCGCAACGGGCAGTTCGGTAACATATCAGGTCGACGGTCAACCTTATGAGGGATATTACATCAGCCCTTCTGACAAGGCGCCTTTCCTGCTCCTGATTCATGACTGGGACGGCCTGACGGATTATGAAGTCAAGCGTGCCCATATGCTGGCCGATTTGGGGTACGCTGTTTTCGCCGTGGATTTGTTTGGTGCCGGTGTGCGGCCCACCGAAGTTAAAGACAAACGCCAGCATACGGGCGAGCTCTATAAAGACAGAGCGAAAATGCGGGCTTTGATGAAAGGGGCCCTGGATGCGGCCAAGAGCAAGGGCGCCAGCGTCGAGAACGCCGTCGCGTTCGGCTATTGTTTCGGTGGCGCCGCCGTTCTCGAATTGGCGCGATCCGGCGCAGACCTGAAGGGTTTTGCCACCTTTCATGGAGGCCTCAAAACTCCGCAAGGCCAAGATTACGCCAAGACCCGGGGGAAAATTTTAATTCTGCACGGCACAGCGGATACAGCGATTACCATGGACCAGTTCGCTGATCTGGCCAAGGAGCTGGAAACGGCCGGTGTGGCTCACGAAATGATCACCTATAGCGGGGCCCCGCATGCGTTTACCGTTTTTGGATCAAAGCGTTATCAAGAAGCTGCCGATAAAAAATCCTGGAAGCGTTTCACTGAATTCCTTGCAGAGACATTGAAAAATTGAAAACAATCGGGTCAGAAATAGAAGCGAAATAACACTTCGGCCCTGTAAATTCAGGTGCCGGCCAACCCCATAGTTTCAAACCGACTTTTATGTGGGGATTTTCATGGCGCTGACCCCATTCAGTCCCATATCCGACTACGCATCACGACGTGATTGAGTGTTTTCAAATCCCGCCACGGCGGGACTGTGCACAAGGGTGAACGAATCCACGGTCCCAACCACAACGATTAAAGCACTGACGTGCTCTTGCCTTTTCGGCCTATGGCCGAAAAGGCAAGCAACCCGCCAGGCGGGTGGACGTTGACTCAGCCATTGATTTAGTTTATTGATTAAGGCGAATTCTAT
>JASFIU010000502.1:0-3786 GCA_050122495.1 Desulfobacterales bacterium
GTCGGTTTGAGTTTCAGCAGTGTATAAACCCCCACGCCGGCCAGCGATAGAACCGTAATTTCTCCCAGGGTGTCCATGCCGCGAAAATCGACGATAATGACATTGACGATGTTTCTGCCATGGGCCAGGATATAACTGTTTTCAGCAAAAAACCCGGAAAGGCGCGATCCTTCCTGGACGCTGAGCGCAACCAGAACCAGGACCGTCATCAGCGCACCGCTGGCAATGGCGATTAGGGCATTGCGCATCTGCTGTGTCCGGGTAGACCCACCCGTTAACTTCGGGAGGCGATAGATCACCCACACAAAAAGAATCACCGTCATGGTTTCGATCAGAAACTGGGTCATGGCCAGGTCCGGTGCGCCGAAGTCAATGAAAATCAGAGCCAGCCCGTAGCCGATCACACCCATGGCAACGATGGCCCCAAGCCGCGAGGGCACCCACACCGTCACAAATGCGGCCGCTAGCATCAAAATGGCGATAATGAGCTCAACCATTCGAATATCGCCGAGTCCCAGTGAAATTTGAAATCCGCCTTTCCGGATCAGCGTAACACTCACCAATGCCAGGGTCGTTAAAACAATGGTGAAAACATAGTGGTGCAAATAGCCGCTTTGCAGTACACGCGTCTGCCAGCCGGCCAACGCCTTTAATTTTTCAAGAGACCAGAAATACCAGGCCGCCGGTCCGCTGGCCGCCAGCCCGGCGCCGCGCCGGGCAAAATTACGCAACTGTGTGTGAAACCTGTAGATCACCACTCCGATGAGAATCGTTAGCGCGCTCAAGGCAATCATTGGTGTAAATCCATGCCACAGTGCCAGATCCATGGACACCGGGCGTGCCATAACAGCGGATACGGCCATGGATACGGCAGAGGTGGTCACCAGATTCGGAATCAGCCCCAGAAGGAGGCTGATCACGGCGGGCAAAATCGGCCCCAGCCAGAGATCAAGGGTGACCCGGTGCGGGTTTTGGGGCGCATCATCCGCAGCTCCAAAAAAGGGGCGGATGATCATAATGCCGGCGGCCGCCAGCAACACTGCATTGGCCAGAACAGCGGCGGAGCCGAACAGCCATCTAAGGCCGGGGGCTTCCAGAATAGATTCATATATGAGCTCTTTGCCGACAAACCCTAAAAGGGGCGGGAGCCCGGCCATGGAAACAGCCGCCAGCACCGCCGCTCCCGTTATCATCGGCATCCGACGGGAAAGTCCCTTGAGCCGGCTTAAATCACGAGTTCCGGTTTCATGATCCACAACGCCGGCAGACAAAAACAGCGATCCTTTATAGAGCGCATGCACCACCAAAAAAACCATGGCTGCCTGAATCGCCAAAGGGGTGCCCAGGCCGGTCAAGAATACCAGGGTGCCCAGACCGTTCACCGTGGAGTAGGCCAGCAGAAGCTTGAAGTCAGTTTGAACCAGTGCCATAAGGGCGCCGGTGACCATCGTCGCGGCGCCAATCAAGGTCAGCGAAAACTGCCAGGTTTCGGTTCCACCCAGAATTGGGCTTAACCGCAGAAGAAGATAAACACCGGCTTTAACCATGGTAACCGAATGCAGAAAGGCACTTACCGGTGCGGGCCCTTCCATGGCCGACGGCAGCCAGAAGTGAAACGGCACCTGGGCCGATTTGGTAAAGGCACCCAAAAACACCAGTATCAAAATCGGAAGATACAGGCCGCTGCCCCGGATCATATCGCCGCGGGTCAACAATTCTTTTATTTCCAGGCTGCCGGCTGCCCAGCTCATCAAAAGCACGCCGGCCAACAGGGCCAACCCGCCCATCCCGGTAACCAGAAGGGCCTGCAGGGCTGCCGTGCGAGCGGACTCGCGCTGGTGGTCAAAACCGATCAGAAAGTAGGAACTGATGCTGGTCAGCTCCCAGAAGATAAATAGACTGATTAGGTTGCCGGCCAAAACCACGCCGAGCATCGAAGCCATGAAGAAGAGCAGAAAGGTGTAAAAGCGGCCGAGAAGGGGATGGCCGGACAGATATCCGCCGGAGTAAATCACGATCAAGGCGCCCACACCGCAGATGAGCAAGGCAAAGACCAGGCTCAGTCCGTCCAGATAAAAAGATAAGGCCGCACCCAGCGTGGGGACCCAGTCATAGTACTCGGTGACGATCAGCCCGGCATTGATCTGAGGAATTTTAAGGGCGAAGAAAACCGTCAGGGCCGCAGGCAAAACACTCAGCACCCAGCCCGTCCGCTGCGCTAGCCAGCGGTGCAGCCCCGGTGCGATTAGCGCTAAAATGAAAACCGAAACAACTGCTGCCAAAACCATCTGCCCGACTCCTGCCCGAAGAAAATGTCAGCAACCCGATAGGCGTCTATTCTGAATTTAGGAAAGACCAAACCGGAACCCATATCAAAAACATGGATCAGGATTGTTATTCTTAAAGCAAATAAAATAAAAATAATCAACCTGGCGCTAAAGTCAAAAACAGGATTCGCCTTGACTTGGGCTGCGTTTATCTATATCTCCGGAAAGTCAGAGGTCAGAGGTCAGAGTACAGAAAACAGAAGAGCGTTGGCTGTTTTGATAATTGTTAAGTCACGGTCGCGGTCTCTTACACCTGCTACCTACAAACTGAATTGAAGGTTGGTTTGCGACAGCCGCAGAGGCTGCCCTACTCTCTGATTCCATCTGAGATCTGACTTCTGTCCACTGACCTCTGATTAACGACTTGCCCGTCCTGCATAGCTCGACAGAGCGACGCAGGATCGTTTTGCGACTTAATCTGACAGGTTCAGAAAGGCCAATTGGTGATTCGTTAAATTGCTTGAGGGAGGAACAATTCAATGCCTCACGTTATCGTAAAACTATATCCCGGAAGATCCGAAGAGCAGAAAAAACAGCTTGCCCGTCAAATCGTAAAGAGCATTGTTGAAGTTGCGGAATGTAAAGAGAGATCCGTATCGGTAGCAATTGAGGAAGTTACTCCGGATGATTGGGCGGAAAAAGTTTATAAGCCCGATATCGTCGATAATAAAAAAAATCTAGTTGTGACACCAGGATATAATCCCTTTCAATGAAGAGCCAGGTGCCCGATGACCGATACCATTCCAGATTTTAAGATCCGTGTATTCCAGGATTCCGATCGCGCCGATGTCATTGACTTATGGCATCGCTGTAACCTGGTGGTCCCGCAAAATGACCCGCAGCGTGACATCGACATGAAACTCGAGGTCCAATCCGAGCTGTTTTTTGTGGGCACGATTTCGAACAGAGTTGTCGCCACTGCAATGGCCGGGTACGACGGTCACCGCGGCTGGATTTATTATCTGGCAGTGGATCCGGATTATCAGCGGCAGCAAATCGGCCGCCGCATGATGGAGAGAGCCGAATCCGAACTTCAAAAACGGGGTTGCCCGAAAATCAATTTGCAGGTGCGCTCGTCCAACCAAGCGGTGATCGCCTTTTATGAGCGCCTGGGATTTTCGAATGATGATGTTATTGGCTTGGGCAAAAGGCTGTAACGACCCGCGGCATATAAATCCTACCGAGGAATCATTCCTAAATATCTTCTATAAATAGTAATCATTCTTTATAGTTAACTATCTGTTTTTGGTTTTCTTACTTGACCTGGGTTTGCTTCTCAAATATATAATATTTCCGACAGCAGAAATTTATTGGCAATTTTGAACATCGATATTTTTCGATGTGGGGGATTTACCAAAAAAAAATGGACTTTAACGAAAGGAGGAAGAAATGAGAAAAATTTTTACAGTGGGCCTGGCTATTTTAATTCTATTTTCATTAGGCACAATAGCCGGAGCTA
>JASFIU010000503.1:0-3784 GCA_050122495.1 Desulfobacterales bacterium
ATTTCTGTCTTAATATCCCAAGTTTTGATTCAGTTAAATTTCAGCTTATATTACCCAATCTACAAAACACAAGATTTCATATTGCGTAATCACACCTAATAAATTTTCAGCCCATCAAAATTTCATCGTTAGGCACGATATCTAAAATATAGCCTATTGAATAAAGTAGTAGATTAACGTATGAATGATACAATTTTGGATTATTGTTATTTTAAGAAGATTCCATGAAAGTGCAAACACAGCGAGCTATTATCACTCCATTTCACTGACTATCACACGGGAGAAAACCATTATGAGAGGTATACTGGGAATCATTTTGTTGATCACTTTTTTCGTAAGCCCTTTATCTGCTCAAGAGCTCAAAGGAACCCTTAAACAGGTTAAAAGATCCGGTCAAATCAGAATTGGTTATCGTGTGTCTGAACCACCCATGTCTTTTTTGGATAAAGACGGGAACCCGGCTGGTTATTCTATTGATATCTGTAAGGGAATAGTGACTAAAGTTGAAAACAAAATAGGCATGGACGTGAATGTAGAATATGTTCCTGTAACAGCTGATGGCCGATTTAAAGCTTTGGGCGATAACAAGATTGATATATTATGCGGCTCAACCACTAAAACACTTTCCCGCAGTGAACTTGTTGACTTTACTCAACTGACATTTGTAACCGGCGCCTCACTAATGACTTTAAAAGATAACAAGACTCTTGATTCTGGTGGTTTTGATGGAACAAAAATCGGAGTCGTTAAAGCCACAACGACTGAAGTCGCATTGAAAAAACTCATTCAAGAAACATCAACGAATGCGGAAATTGTATTATTCAATTCAGCAAAAGAAAGCATCGATGCGTTACGGAAAAAGAAAATCGATGCCTTTTCTTCAGACCAGGTCGTACTTATTGGTTTAGCCCTAAAAGAGACTGACCCAATGAACTTTGCAATTAAGTCCGAAGTGTATTCTTTTGAGCCTTTTGCACTTGCCGTAAGGCGAAATGATGCAGATTTTCGTCTTGTTGCAGATCGTGTGATATCGGAACTTTACCGATCAGGAAAGATTATTGAAATCTACGACAAATGGATTGGCAAATTTACCCGAAAAAGGCTTCCCATATTCGATGCAATGGTTAAACTCAATGCAACACCGGAGTGAGAATATTTCGGATATCCTAACAACGCATAAACGAATAGAAAATATAGATTGGTTTTAACATTGTAATTTTTTTCCCTTTAAAGATCCTTTCTTTTTTAGTACGAAATCCATCAAATTATTAAATTGACGCTTCAGGCACCCACAATTTGCGATAGGTTGATTTTTTTATATTTGTTATTGTGAAATCCACAATCTAAAAACTATCGTGAAATTCCTTTCATAACTGTAAAATTATCTAAGTTTTGTTATTCTCGTCACATAAAGGCCTAATAACCAAAGCTTTTATAATCACCCTCTTGATATATCAATTTTATAAAATTATAAGATTTTTCTAAAGCAATTTTCACAAAATACCGAAATATATAGTTGAAGTATTTTGATAAATTAGTTTTTTATCAAAAGGTTAAAATCGCATATTTTCTCAAGATAAAGCCAAACCTTTCGTGAGATGGGAACGAAAAGCCACGGATCTCAAAGAGATAGCCGGGTTGCCTAAATATTTACAAGCAAGCCGGATTAACTTGAAATACTGGTAGTCCGGCTTTTTTGTTCTGGTGGGAAACTGTTTTAGAATTATTGTATAAATAAAGTCATGCCGACATTAACCTTAAACCACAATGACAAAAGCCTGGGAGATTATCACCTTCAAACAGGTCATTCTTTAACCATCGGCCGAAGGAAAAAGAATGATGTCGTAATCGAGGATCTGACCGTATCAAGCCATCATGCCAAGATAGATTCGGTAGGAGAAGGATTTGTTTTGATCGATCTGCAAAGCAGAAACGGCTCTTTTGTCAACGAGCAGCTGATCACCACCACGCGATGGCTCAAAAATGGTGATGTTATCAATATCGGCGAACATTCTCTCATATTTCAAAATTACGAAGGCGCAAAAGCATCTCTCGAAGATACCGAGGAATTGAACAAAACCATGGTAAACGATACGATTCAGTATCGAAATATGCGCAAAAAGAGCAATCCTACCCGAAGTATCAACGTCGTGAGATTCTGGAGCGAAAGCCAACAATTGGGTGTCAAGAAAAAGCAAATAGCTGAAATCTCAAAGCCCATCGTCACAGAGAAAAGGAAAGAACCGATAGGTACTCTGGCTTATTTAGCCGGCGGCAAGGGAAAGATTAAGCTGAACAAAAAAACTACGTTCATCGGCAAACATCCCAAATCCGACATCGTCGTTAAAGGCTTTTGGGTAGGGAAATCGGCTGTTTCTATTAGCAAAAGGCCCGATGGGTATTACCTGTGCTACCTCGGCGGCCTGTCAAAGCCAAAAGTCAATGAAACACCGGTTAAACAGACAATCCTTCTCAAGGCTTCCGATGTCATTGATATCGGTTCGACCAAATTGCAATTTTCATCCGAAGAGGCCCAATACGGATAATCCGTAAGTCGAGTCCACGAACTGAAAAAATCCAGGTACTAAGTTCTAAAGCACCAAATTATAATCCCCAAATAACAAATATCTGTACAAAACTGGGAATTTCAAAATTACTGATACTGTAAACGTATCCCAAGTCGAACACCTGCTGATTTCTTGGGATATCACTTTTATGTCTGCACCTCCAAAATGCCTTCATTTTCTCTGCATTTGTTGTATTGGAAATTATAAATTCGGTATACGAAATCCACACTTTGGCCGAATTGTGAATTTCGGCTGATATGTTTGAAAGTGTCAACAAAAAACTACTTATCCACCCCTTTTTTATCAAGGTTAACATTTTACAAAGTCAGTCTCCAGGTCCCTAAAAGAGGCGCAACCTTTAGCGACGGTGGATCATGCTGATATTCGCGGGTTGGTTACCGCAAGACTTATATTCGTCGCGGAGCTGCCTCTGTCTATGCGCCGGAGTTTTGCATTCCCTTAGCCGGAGCGAGGATTCTCCTTGCCGTGGTCGCGCCCCTAAAAGGAATCTGGAGAACCATAATTTTTTAAAATAATTTTTATTAACTCAAGCAGATAATTGCTGCACCTGTTTATCAATGGCCCAGATAAAGGCACTTAATTCTCTTGCAATTGCGGTGGTAATGGCTTGCTTTGATTTTCCCCGAGCAAAAAGGCGGTGATACTTGCCGCACAAGCGCAGTTGAGCCTTCCAAGATATTTCACAAATTCGATCATCAAGACCTTGTTGTCGTTTCAGGATCGGTTTTGTTTTTCGCGCCCTCAAGTTATAGGTCCAAGCAGCTTCGATAAGAGCCCGGCGAACATGACTATTGCCGGTTTTGGTAATGGAACCACGACGGATCCGATTGCCGCTTGAATGCTCAGAAGGTACAAGGCCCAGATAAGCCATTAATTGTTTCGGATTTTTGAAACGATTCATATCACCGATCTCTGCGACAACAGTAGAAGCTACAATCAGCGATACACCTCGCAGCGCCTGGTAAGCCCTGACAAAAGGGGCTCGGCTCCATTGAGCCACTAAGTGCTGGATTTGTTCTGTGATGCGTTTTATTCGCCGCGTGCACTCATTAGCCGCATCAATGTATTCTTGTAAAACAATTTGCTGTGCCCGATGAGCCGGTTTGAGCTCGGCAAGCCAATTCATATGCCCCTTTGTCCAGTTTTTCTTTCCAGGATAATAATGGCCGTGGCGCAATAAAAATGCCAGCAGCTGC
>JASFIU010000504.1:0-3769 GCA_050122495.1 Desulfobacterales bacterium
CGGACGCCAACCTTTATATCCTCTGGGGGCACAACCCCGATCAGTCCGATTTTCCGCTTAAATTTTTCATGAAAAAGAATCTCAAAAAAGGGGCCAAACTGGTAGTGATCGATCCCAAGCGAATTCCCATGGCCGATCAGGCTGACATGTATCTGCGCATTCGACCCGGTACCGATGGCGCGCTGGCCCTGGCCATGATGAATGTGATCATCGAAGAAGATCTCCATGACCGTGACTTTATTGAAAAGCATACAATCGGTTTTGAAAAGCTGGTGCCCCATGTGAAGTCCTACACGCCCGAATGGGCGGAAGAATTGACATGGATTCCAGCTGACGATATCCGCCAACTGGCAAGGCTTTTTGCCAATACCAAGGGTGCCAGTATCTTTCAGGGCACCTGCACCCAGGATCAGACCGCCAACGGCACCCAGAACAGCCGCGCTTTTGCGGTACTCCAGACCATCACAGGCAACATCAACGTTCCCGGCGGCTGGGTGACGAGTCCGCCGCCGCGATTCGGGCACCCGGGCTACAGTGTCGAAGGCATGCCTTTGGGCGGTGATCAGTATCCGCTTTTTTACGAGCTCTGGGGCCGCAAAGCACCCTACGGCGTGGTGACGATCGTCCCTGAAAGTATTCCGGAAAAACTCAAGGCCTTTATGGTCATCGGCGGGAATCCCCTGATATCCATGCCGGACAGCAATGCCTTCAAAGCGGCATTTGAAAAACTCGACCTTCTGGTGGTGCACGATCTTTTCATGACCGCCACCGCCCAGGAGGCCCATTACGTGCTTCCGGCCTGCTCGCACATTGAAAAATGGGGCGTGGCCTATACATACAACGTCTGCCACTGCCTGCCGTTTCTCATGCTTCGCAAAAAATGCATCGAACCGCTCTATGAGGGTTGGTCGGAGTGGCGGTTTCTGACGGAACTTGCCGGGCGGTTGGGACTGAGCGAGAATTTTCCGTGGAAATCCGAAAAAGAATTTGTCTCTTTTATGATCGCGCCGAGCGGGCTTTCTTTTGATTATCTGCTGAACGAAAAACCGCAAGGGGATTATTATGCCGAGAAGAAATACGAGATCCCCGAGGGCTTCTTTCGCACCCCCTCAAAAAAGATTGAGATTTACAGCGATGCGTTAGAACAGGTCGGTTTCGATCCACTGCCAACGTATCTGGAACCGGAAAGGGGACCGGTCCGCGGTGAGAAATCATTTCTGGAAAAATACCCCTTGATCCTATCCGTCGGCAATCGCAACCTTTACTATACCCACAGCCAGCATCACCAGGTCGCGGCCCTTCGCAAACTTTCCCCTGAGCCCCTGGCAGAGATCGGGCCTGAAACCGCCAAGACGTACGGCCTTGCGGATGGTGATCCGGTTGTAGTCGAGACCAACCGGGGCCGGGTTAAAATGACCGCCCGCGTAGATGAACGGGTGGCTGAGGGGATCGTGCTGGCGCCCCATGGGTGGGGAGGTGATGCCAACGCCAATCTGCTCACTGACGTCGCCTGCCGGGAACCCATCATGGGGTATCCGGATCAGAAATCGTTGCAATGCAGAATTCAAAAAGCATAGTCTGTCACTATCGATATTTACTAGTCTTGGGTTCCACAAGTAATTTACAACACACGGTCCTATTTTAGGTTTCAGGTTTCGGGTGTCAGGTGTCAGGAAAATCATGAGGATAGAGCGCCGAAAACAGATGACTAAATACAAGGGGTAGACGAATCTCTGCCTCTGTCACCTGACTTCTTTCATCTCTTTCCTGACACCTGAACACTGACACCTGAAACCAAAGACAGTATTCTATTTAAAGAACGCAACTGAACTAAAATGTACCTAACCATTTTTGCCACGGTTTGGTGGGCATGAGACTAGGGGTGCTGCCCATGGAAGCTTCGAAATTATTTAGCCTCAAAGGAAAAACTGCTGTGGTGACCGGGGCCGCCCGGGGACTGGGGAAGGAGATCGCCCTGGCTGTTGCAAAAAACGGCGCTGCCCTGGTTGTGTCTGACATCGAATACCCGGAAGATACGGCCAAAGCGGTTCAGCAGACAGGCGCCCGTTGCTTGGTCGTCAAGGGGGATATAACCGATGAGGATCAGGTAAAGGCCATGGCTGCAAAGGCGGCATCGGAATGCGGCCAGGTGGATATACTCATCAATAATGCCGGTATCTCACAGTTGAGCTACACCGCTACCGAAGATCTATCCAAGACGGAATGGGATCGTATCATTGAGATCAATCTGACCGGGACCTTCCTTTGCTGTAAAAGTTTTGGTAAAGCAATGATTGCAGGCGGCGGCGGGAGTATTATCAACATTGCGACCACAGCCGGCATAACGGGTGTGCCGCGGGCACCGGCATACTCGGCCTCCAAGGCGGGTGTGATCTTGCTGACCAAAAGCCTGGCGCTTGAATGGGCCCGACACCATATCCGCGTCAATGCCGTCGCGCCACACTACCTGGAGACGCCTTTGACAGAGGAACTCAGGGCATCGGAGAAAGTCTATGCAGGCCTGGTAAAACAGATCCCCATGAAAAGATTCGGAAAGCCGTCTGAAATCATTGGCGCTGTCCTGTTCCTCGCCTCCCGGGCCTCTGCCTATACAACCGGAACCGTCATTGTTGCCGATGGTGGCTATCTGGCTCAATAAAATCAGGGCTGTATTTGACCCATTCTGAAGAAAAATAAAAAATTTGACAACATCAAGGAAATTGAAGCCGGCAAAATTACGGGTCCAAAAAGATTCTCAATGGCTTTCAGGCCTGAAACCAGGGTAAAACGATGAGCGTTAATTTTCAGATTGAAGAATATCACCGCCCCCAAGATCTGGCGCAGGCCATTGATATCCTGTCAAGATTCGGAAATAGCGCCAGAGTGATAGCCGGCGGAACTGATATTTTTCCTCGGCGTCCCGGTGTTAAAAAATTAGATACCGTCAATCATTTGGTGGACATTTCCAAGCTGGATTTGGGTTATCTCAAAGAGGACAGTGGCCACATCCGTATCGGCGCTGCCACCACGATAAACACCATTGGTGCATCAACTCTTTTTTCATCAGGCCCCTATGAGGCATTGTCGGAAGCAGCCAGCGCTCATTCCACCGCAACTATCAGAAACAGGGCCACCATGGGAGGCAATCTGTGTAATGCATCTGCCTGTGCGGATTTTGCGTTACCTTTGCTGGTATTAGATGCCGTTCTTGTAGCGGCAGGACCTAAAGGCAAAAGACATATCCCGATCGGAAGCTTCTTCAAAGGTGCAAATTATACGGCCCTGCATAAAGAAGAGGTATTGCTGGAGATTCGCATTCCTTTATGTTCGGACACAACCGGGACTTCTTTTTTAAAACTCAGGCGGCATCAGACTGCAATAGATATGGCCGTCGTGAATGTTGCAACCCGTGTTACCTTCAAGAAGCGACGTTGCGAATCTGCTGCAATCGCTTTGGGATGCGTTGCGCCAATCTCCTTTCGTGCCCAAAAGGCGGAATCGGTGCTTGCCGGGGCAGCGCTCAACGATGAAATCATACAAAAAGCTGCGGCAACGGCGGCCGCAGAGGCAAAACCGATTGATGATGTACGCGCAACTTCAGCCTACCGCAAGAAAATGGTTGCGGTATTGATCCGAAGATCCCTTGAAGACAGTATGCGGAGGTGTGGTCAATGAAAAAGGTGGACATTAAGATACACGTCAACGGCGATTGGTATGAACTGGCGGTGGGCCCGGGTGATCGATTGGTTGATGTCCTCAGGGACCAACT
>JASFIU010000505.1:0-3769 GCA_050122495.1 Desulfobacterales bacterium
CTAGTTCCCTTTCAAAAAAATATAACTCAAGTTACCATTAATGCAAGGTTTTGCCGCATCCCCGGTATTTTTCGCCGTCTAAAATGACGGTGACCGTGGTTTCAAAGGCCTCTCCGCTCATGGTATCGTTGCAGCGGCGGCCTTTGATGATAACGGACAGCGTGTGCTTATCATTTTGGACGTTATAGATGGTTGTGCGTGCCTGCTGGTTGATAGAGGGCTCGGGAGTGATAAAGGCATATCGAGTTTGTCCGTAATTTCCGACAAAAACAATTTTCTCGCCCGTAAATATTTCCAGGTTCCAACCTGGCTCGTTGCCAATAGCTCTGAAATCGACGCCGCGAAGCTTAGCATCTTCCCAGATCGCCAATGCGCGATTATTCTTACAACCTGTGTGTTTCTCATCACCAATCGCCAGAAGGGCCTCATCGCCCTTGCTCCAGTAGGTAATTTGATCTTCACTATATTTCGTCCCTGAAGCAGATGGGACCTGGGGCAGACTTATGGTTTTTCCCGGCAGAAACAACCAGGCTTTTTCTCCCTGTACATCGGCAACAAATCCGAACCCGTCACTGCATTCATATACGAAGATCTTTGCACTACCTTGACCGGGCTGCTTCAAGGACCCTGCGGTTTTATCAGAATGCGTTTCAGGATTCGCACATGCCAGCAAAAGCACCAGGGCGCAAAGCAGCAATTTGAAATTGATCGATTGTCTTTTTTTCGAATTCACAATGTCAAACACAGTCGATTATTGAGTAAAGGGTCTATACTGAGCGATTTGTCTCGAAATGGCAATGAGCTGGTCGGTCGGGTCCCAGATTTCTCCATCTTCTTCCAGAAGTCCGCAGGTGATGAAACGCGTTCGAAAAATACATTTCAGCCAATCGGTTGTAGGTATGTTACGAACATTTGCAGAAAATTCCAGGGTTGGAACCCACGCTACCATTCCTTGACTGGCTATTACCGCAGGGGGAAATGAATCAGCGATCAGTAGAATCGATAACGGATCAAAGGGCCGGCGTTTTTTAAACTTTATCCATCCCCTGATTTCGGATGTATCCGACAATTTTCCAGTCATCCAACCAGCGCAGTTGGGGTCCAATCGAATGTCCATCTGGCTGAAAAACGAGTAATTTGGGATTTCGGGTACTGATATACATTTTTCTATCGCAGGAACCTGGGGTCCGGATACTTCGTAACTTTCTACAGTACACACATCGCTTTCATTGGCAAACGTGCCGAACGACCGAATTTTTTCTTCTCCATTTTGGAATAACCGGGCTTGAAGACGGTCAAATTGTCTTGAAGTGGACATCTTTTCGATCAAAACACTGGCGTCTCCGGGCTCACAGCGATTTAAGAAATTAGCCGTTATGATGGGAGTCGATTTCATCTCACTGTGTTGCAGCATGGCGTTGGCTAAAATAGCCATTAAATAACCCCCATTGGGTACCCCGTTTATGGACCAGTTCCCCGTAATATGTCCTGAATAAGAAAAAGGCTCACGCGGTTCATTTAAAATATCTTTATCAAATATATGCATGTTGGTTTCCTTCAGGCCGAAGAATTATTTTTCAAGGTTGTATTCAAATTCAGTTTATTGGGCAAGTAAAATCTAAAGTACATTTATATTCGAATAAACTTAATGTATATATTTTGGTTATGATTATATCTGTCTGAAATAATATGATAAAAATAATATCGCGGTTTAACAAAAGAAAATTTTAAATCTTTACACTCTAAAAATATATTGACTATTTTTAACAGGAAGGGTTCAAAGGTTCAGAGGTTCCTGGTTCAGGGTTGTCTTAACCTCTGAATCTTTGAACATGGAACGCAGAACTTTTTTTGGAGAGGAGACGAGACATGCAAGACAGTCGTATGGCCGTTGTGGGAGTCGGGGCCACCGGGTCGGTTCTGGCGGCCGCACTTTTGAGTAAATATCCGGAAACATATCTTATTGGCCGTAGACCAAATTTGGGTGATAAACTCAGGCGAAACGGCATTAATATTTCCGGAGAAATCGCTTATAAGGTCGCGGTCAAAAATTATTCCGATCAGATCGAGGACCTCAGAGATTTCAGTCCAGCTGTAATTTTCCTGGCGACCAAGACTTTTCATCTAGATCAGGTTCTGGACCGCCTCCAGGGAGTGATTGAACCCGGGGTAAAGATCATTGCCACCCAGAACGGATTGGGGCCGGAAGATCTCATCGCTGATAAATTCGGACAGGACTCCGCTTTCCGAATGTCTTTAAACCTGGGCGTATCGTTAAAACAAGCTGGAGAGGCCGGGGTCGCCTTTTTCAATCGTCCCAATCATCTGGGAAGCTTATCTCCGAAAAATCAGGACATCGGCGCCCAAATAGCGCAGACCATCAGCGGTTGTGGACTGGATACCGAGTTTGTCGATGATATCCAATTTTTTGTATGGAGAAAAATGATTATGAAATGCACCTTCGCCTCCATATGTGCCGTTACCGATAGGACCATTAAAGACGCTCTGGAATATCCGCCCACAAGAGCCATTGCTGATGCCTGCTTTAATGAAGCCCTTGCAGTCGCCAGGGCCATGGGTTACGACTTTGGTGAAGATTACCTTGAACAGGCGCTGGGTTACCTGGAAAAGGTCGGCGTGCACAAAGATTCGATGTGTGTGGATATTGCCAATCAGACCCCCACTGAAATTGACTTTTTGGGTGCAAAAATTGTCGAATACGCGCGCGAACGGGAGATATCGACCCCGGTTTACATGACCATGACCAATCTGGTTAAGGCGCTTGAAAGTAATTATTTAAAAAAGTAAACATTCGAAAAATAGGCGTCCATCTTGGAAGACAGAAATAATAAGCTCTAAAGGTGCTGCCAAGTTAGAAGTGACTAAAATGAGCTAAAGTGCCTAAAGTTATGGTGTCGCTTGCGCTCCATCTTTCTATAAAAATGATAGAATTCCTTAACTTTAGTCACTTTAGATCACTTGTAACTTTAGGTCACTTGTTGTTGTACACACTTTTTCTTGGTTTAATTTTACACCATCGGGTGTTAACTATATTTTTAGATTAGCTTCTAATTTTGAGGGTATTAAAAACATGGCTTTTCGTTCCCAGCTCAAAATTCGTTTCGGTGATATCGATCATGCTGGCATTGTCTATTATCCGCGCTTTCTTCACTATTTTCATGTGGCGCTGGAGGAATTTTTCGGTCAAGAATTGGAGATCGATTACCCTGTGTTGATTGATAAGCACCGCATCGGGCTTCCTACGGTTCACCTGGAAGCCGACTGGAGCCGGCCCCTGCGATACGGTGACTCGATAGAAATTGATGTCAGCGTACTAAAAATCGGAGAAACTTCGATTACATTCGGATATCGGGTATTCAAACAGGGTGCAGCAGAACCGTGGACTGTCGGTCACAACGTAACGGTGTGTATCGACATGGATACCTTTAAAAAAAAAGATATTCCCGATTGGTTGCGGAAGCGTCTTAGAAAGCAAATTGGTGATGCATAAACACGTTAAAGTCATAATGGATCAAATTGTGCCTGCCCGCAAGCATATCGCGTTAGAACTCCATCAGGGCGAAACACTCCGCGTTGTGGATGTTGAAGGCAAGCAGGTCGTTGATCTGGTGGCCATAAATGCGACCAATATAGGGGAAAAACTTTCATGCGTTTACAGCAATTTGATGAATGGCACCTGGCAACTTACGAAGGGTCATAAACTTTACAGCAACCAGGCCAGACCCATTTTTTCGATAACCGAAGATAC
>JASFIU010000506.1:0-3761 GCA_050122495.1 Desulfobacterales bacterium
CCGGCAAGTCAACACTGTTAAACTTGGCTTTGACACCATTTCTAATGCGCGTCAACATGTCGGCTATTGGATCGCTTACCGCCATTATTTTCTCCTCTTATCTGGTATCTTGCAAATAACCAATGGCCGGAGGCCAATGGTTATTTACCAGCTAGATTTTACAACTCCGGGAAGCTTGCCCTGGGATGCGAATACCCGAAAGCAAATACGGCAAAGCCCGAACTTTCTTAGATATGCCCTGGGCCTCCCACAGATGGGGCACCGATTGTATTGCCTTACTTTGAATTTAGGCTTTCGCATCGCTTTTATTCTAAGCGCTTTTTTCGCCAAATTATCCTCCCTAATTTCTAAACGGCATGCCCATTAGACCCAGCAGCAACTTGCCCTCTTCGTCCGTTTGAGCAGTCGTAACAATGCTGATATTAAGACCTTTAATCTTATCGATCTTATCGTAATCAATTTCCGGAAAAATAATGTGTTCTTTAATTCCCAGTGAATAATTGCCCCGTCCGTCAAACGCTTTTCCGGAAACACCGCGAAAATCCCTAACCCGCGCCAGGGCGATATTGACCAGTTTGTAATAAAAATCATACATCCGTTGGCGCCTCAGGGTAACCATACACCCAATGGGCATCCCGGCTCTCAGCTTAAAGGCCGCAATGGATTTTTTTGCCCGGGTCACCACCGGCTTTTGCCCCGCGATAATCCCCAGCTCTTCAGCCGCGCTATCCAGTAGCTTTATATTATGAATGGCTTCACCCAGGCCCATATTGAGAACGATCTTCTTTAATCTGGGAACCTGCATGATGCTTTTATATTTAAAAGTTTCAATTAGCTTCGGTATAATTTCTTCTTCATAAACTCTTTTTAGCTGTGACATTGCCTTCCTCCGGCACCCCGTCTTAGGTATCGATTGCTTCGCCGCATTTTACACAAAGCCGTATCTTTTTCCCATCTTCCAGGCGTTGCATTTTAACGCGTGTGGGGCTTATACATTTATTACACATGATCATTACATTGGAAATCACGACCGGAGCCTCACCCTCAACAATGCCCCCCTGTTTGTTTTGTGCACTGGGTTTGGCATGACGCTTGATAAGATTGATCTTTTCAACCAACACACGGTTTTTTTTCCGATCCACTTTAAGAACCTTGCCTATTTTGCCTTTGTCCTTACCGGCAATAACCTTGATCTTATCATCTTTTTTTATCAGTATCTTATTTTGAATCATATCCTGTATCCCGATTTGGTTATTCGTTATACCTCATAACCATTAACTACAATACCTCCGGTGCCAGTGAAATAATTTTCATAAATCGTTTGGCTCGCAACTCTCTGGCAACCGGGCCGAAAATTCGGGTGCCGATCGGTTCCCGGGATGCATTCACCAGCACAGCCGAATTATCATCAAAGCGGATATAGGAACCATCCGGTCGGCGAATCTCTTTCTTGGTGCGAACCACGACGGCCTTTAATACTTCACCCTTTTTAACTTTAGCATTCGGCAACGCCTCTTTAACGGCAACTACGATGATATCACCGACACTGGCATATCGCCTGCGGGAGCCCCCCAGAACCTTTATGCAATATAGCACTTTGGCCCCTGAATTATCTGCTACGGTTAACTTCGTCTCTGACTGGATCATTTTATTGTTCCCTTGGCGTTAGACAGCTTTTTCGATGATTTTGTTCACCCGCCATCGTTTGGACCGGCTGAGTGGTCTGGATTCGGTGATCATGACTTTGTCACCAATCTGACACGAGTTGCTTTCATCATGGGCAGCAAATTTGGACCGTCGCCGTATATACTTATGATAAAGTTTACTTTTGACCAGCCGCTCGACCAACACGATCACGGTCTTATCCATCTTGTTGCTGGTAACGGTCCCGACCATTTGTCTTCTCATTCCTTGTTTTTTCATGGCATCGCTTATTCTTCAGAAGTCTTGTTTTTTTCTTCAACCTCACGGCTGATGGTATATATTCGGGCGATATCTCTTTTGACCTGTTTCATCTTCTGGGGATTTTCCAGCTGTCCGATTTCATGTTGAAAGCGTAGATTAAATAGCTCTTCTTTGAGATCGCTTATTTTGCGCTGCATTTCATCAAGGCTCATCTCATTTATTTCACTGGATTTCATTAGGCCTCTCCCCGCTCAACAAACCGTGTTTTAACCGAAAGCTTATGGGCAGCCAGTCGAAATGCTTCTTTGGCCACATCTTTACTGACGCCCTGCATTTCATATAGGATTCTGCCCGGACGAATAACGGCCACCCAACCTTCAGGCGCACCTTTTCCCTTTCCCATTCTGACTTCAGCCGGTTTTTTGGTAAAGGGCTTGTCTGGAAAAATTCGAATCCAAATCCGACCCCCTCTTTTTATATATCGCGTCATGGCGATTCGTGCGGCTTCAATCTGTTTGGCCGATATACTGCCGCAATCGACGGCCTGCAAACCGAATTCACCAAAATTCAGCTTAGATCCCCGACGGGCGACCCCTCTCATTCTGCCTTTTTGCTGTTTGCGATATTTGACCTTTTTCGGGCTTAGCATGGTTCTAAATTCCTGTTATAATTTGCGGGTTGCTTGTGTTCCGCGTTTCGGGTTTTTGTGCCTTTAACCCGCAACGCGCAACCCGTAACGCGCAACTTTTGCTGGATTTTATTTAATTACTTTACTTTATAGATTGAAGCTGAAAGCACCTTAATGCTTAGGCCGCTCCCATCTCCACTTCATCTTTTTTCAATATCTCGCCTTTAAAAATGAAAACCTTTACGCCGATCACACCGTACGTGGTGCGTGCATCAATAAAGCCGTAATCAATATCGGCCCTAAGCGTATGCAATGGCACCCGACCCTCACGATACCATTCGGTTCGCGCCATCTCTGCACCGCCAAGACGGCCGGAGCAGATAATTTTTACACCCAAGGCGCCAAAGCGCATAGCAGACGAGACCCCGCGCTTCATCGCACGGCGAAATGCAACCCGTCGTATAATTTGCAATGCCACATTCTCCGCGACCAGCTGGGCGTCGATCTCCGGTTTCCGAATTTCCTGGATATCGATCAGGACTTCACGGTCGGTTATTTTTTCGATTTCTTTTTTTAACAGCGATATTTCGGCACCCTTTTTACCGATGACAATCCCCGGTCTGGAGGTATAAATCCGTAAGCGTACGCGCTTGGAGGATCGTTCGATTTCAATTCTGGAAACGCCGGCATGATAAAGTTTGTCTTTGATATACTTTCGCAATTTGTGGTCTTCCAGAATATATTCGGCGTAATTCTTACCGCCGAACCAGCGGGATTCCCACGTTTTGACGATTCCTAATCTCAATCCTATTGGATTTACTTTCTGGCCCAAGCTTTTACCTCCTTTGTTAATCGCTAAACAGACGATTCTTCGTCCAAAATGACGGTAATGTGGCTGGTTCGTTTCAAAATCCGAGTGGCCCGGCCCCGGGCTCTAGCCCGCCATCGCTTCAACGTGGGCCCCTGATCCGCCACGACATTGCGGACAATCAGCATATCGATATCAATATCCGGATTTTGATCGGCATTGGCCACGGCAGATCGAATCACCTTTTCCAAAATCCCCGCTGCCTTTTGGGGCATAAATTTAAGGGTATTCAGTGCGGTTTCGACCGGCTTGCCCTTGATCGCCCCACATATTTTATGAACTTTGCGGGGCGAGATTCGCATATACTTTGCAGAAGCTTTAACTTCCATCTCTAAAAATCCTTATCTATCCAATTGGGTT
>JASFIU010000507.1:0-3755 GCA_050122495.1 Desulfobacterales bacterium
AACCTTGGTCTCGTTTTCTGTTTGGGCGTCCTCAATCAATCCGCCGATAACAACGGTCTGGCTGTCCTTAACGATAACCGTCGTGTCAACGGTGCGCTTTTGGGTTACGGGCAGGGTTGATGAAGTCGTCAGGGTCGAGGCCAGATCGATGTTGGTAACTTCCAGCGAAATTTTCATACGCACCAGACGGCCTTCGGTCACGTGCGGGGTGATTTTTAATATTTTACCCACATCCCGGTATTCAAAAGACTCAAATGTTCCACCGGAAGGATCGGTGGTCGAACGGGTCTGATAGGGCCGGTTTTCCCCCACCGTGATGCGGGCCTCCTCATTATCGGTGGTTAACACCTGCGGAGTGGATAGAATCCGAAATTCATCATCGGTTTTAACGGCGTTTATGATAGCGGCAATGTTGGAAACCAGGAGCCCGGCAATATTCGTTTGTTCGGTGATCAATCCGACCGTTAAGCCGCCCTGGGCCAAAGCGCCGGGATCGATGAGGCCCCGGCTGCTAAACTGGCCGCCAATCGCAGTCTCCTTGCCGGAAATCGAGGTCTCGCCGAATGCCTGCCAGTCGATGCCGATGTCCAGGCTTTTATCCATGTCGACTTCCATGATCAACGATTCAATAAAGACCATGGAGCGCGGGATATCGAGTTTTTTGATCACCTCTTCGAGTACCAGGTAATCTTCCTGATCGGCCGTAATGATTAAGCTGTTGGTGGCCTTATCGGCGGAGATCCTTACTTTGCCCGAGACCACCGGGGCGCCCTTTTTGCCTTTAGCTGCGCCGGCTTCCTGGGTCGGCACTTCCTGCAGCACCTTGGCCAGCTCTTCGGCCGTGGCGTTCTCACAATAGTAGACATGGATTTTTCCCTTACCCCGGGGAGTTTCCTTATCGATCATGGCAATCAGTTGCTTTATTCGCAGGGTGTCAACTTTATTGGCCAACAGGACGATAAGGTTGGTCCGTTCGTCGGCAACCATGGCGACGGGCTGTTGCGGGGCACCTTTGGTGGGCTTGCGCGTGGGTTTGAAAACGGTGCTTAACAGGCTCACCATTTTTGACGCATCCGCATACTGAATCGGAATCACCGAAATTTCCTGCCCGATGCCCGGGATATCAATTTGGCGCAGGATTTTAAGCAGTCGCCGGATGTTTGAATGCACATCGGTGATAATCATCATATTGGTCGGCTGATAGGCTAAAATCACGCTGCTTTTGGATACCATGGGGGTGAACAAGCGTTTGATCTCAACCGGAGAGGCGTATTTTAAAGGGATCAGCTGGGTGACGACCTTATCTTCGGGGCTTGCGGCTTCCTCGCGCAGCAGGGTTTTAATGTTCTTAGAACGTGCATCCGGGGAGGGGACAATTTTAACAATATCGCCGGCTTTGACGGTAGTATAGCCATGGACCTCCAGCACGGACTCAAATACCTTGTAAGCTTCTTTAAGCGATATTTTGGAGGGGGATATAATCGTCACTTTGCCTTTCACGCGTTGATCGACGACAAAATTGGTAGCGGTCAGCTCGCTCATAAACTTGATAAAAACGTTGATATCCACATTGTTAAAATCAATCGACACAAACTGCTCTGCATCTTCAGGCTTCTGTGCCCCTGATTTGACCTCCTGAGCCAGACTGAATTTTATCAGGCTGAGCTGAACGGCTAACGTTACCGCCAGGGCCGCGATAATCGGCATTAAGCAAATTTTGAAATTTAGTTTCATTTTTTTCCAACCATTGTTCTATTCAATTTTATAATTGAGGACCCGCTTTCGCCCGCGCCGCTTTATTTCGACTTGCACTTCGGACGCAGAGGTCAGGTCCCCAAAGGTTTTCATCGCATCCTCTACCGTTTCGATCGACTCGCCGTTGACACCGGTGATAATGTCTCCATTGCGCAACCGCATTTTTCTGAAGATCGTATTGGGTTTGATCCCCGTGATGGAAATTCCCGCTGGTCGGCCTTCTTCGATATGCGGCCGGATCCGGGCCTGTTCCATCAGCTGATCCAGATTTTCCAGCGCACTTTCAATCTGATCACTTTTCAGCGTTAGCTGACGCGGATAGGAAGATACCGGCAATTTGGGAGGAGCGGCTGACGATTGCCTGGCAACGCGCGGGCTTTCCCGGCCGCGCTTTGCGGCGCCGATTTCTTCCATTCCCAATATTTCGTCACGATCGCCCACACTTAGAACCACCTTCTGCCTTAAAATCAATTTCAAGGTTGCATTTTGAACGCTATCTCCGATGTGATACAATTCCTGCTTTCGGGTTTTCGTGTCCTCAATAACGGCATAGGCTTTACGGCCTTTGCCCGTTACCGTTCCCCAGAGCTTTAGCTTAAGGTCTGTTTCCTTCAGGTTATCGACGTTAATCGCCTGGGCAGGGACCTTGACGTCCGGATTCGTATTGAATAGATTTCGTTCGGTTACGGCGCGATAACGCGACAAAGGCGGATGATCGTCTTGTTGTTTAAACGTCACTTTGTTTGAAGGTGCCGACGGCGTCTCGCCCGGGTCCAGCCAAGCCATGCTGATGGTGTAAAAAGCGTTGACACCGAAATAAACGCCGGCGGTAATCAGCAGCAGATTGACGATCAGAAAATATTTTTTTGCCGTTATTATCATTGGATTAAAAAAATGAATACCGGGGTGAATCCACAGAGCCTGTTATTTTAAAGGGAAAGCCCTGATTTTCCAAATTGCCGCCTTTGAGCAGTTCGGTGACATTCTGGCCCAGTTTGGCGACCAGCGCCTCATCCGGTCTTACGGTTCCGGATAAATTTAGAATTTTTCTGGCTGAACGCCTGTTAAATGTTATCGATCCGGCGACATCAGCCTCGATTTGATTACCATCGAGCTGGCAGCGGTTGATGGTCAAAGAGCGGCCGTTGAGCACCAGATCGGCTTCGATCGTGTCAAACGTTATTAGATTTTGGTTCAATACAGGGGGTGATAATTCAATTTGCCCGCCCATAAGGATCAGATCCCCGCTAAGCGCCTGATCGGACGCATTCGATTTAAATTTCAGTGTGCCGTCCAAATTCCCAGAAATTTTGTGTGTCGTTACGGCGTTTAATCCCTCTATTTGACTGACCTGTATTCCGGTAAGATCCGCATCAATCACCACCTCCTGGCCAGGAGATTTATCGGTGATGTCCGCACGACCTTTGAGCATTCCACCATAGCCGTTGCCCTCAAACGTTAGATGTGTTGTGGCCGCAAACAAGGATAAAATATTCGGAGATATTTTAAAACTGTCGAAGCCGGCGATGGTCTGCCCCAGATGAAATATGCTAACGCTGTAAAGTTTTAAACCCGGCGGAAAAGCAGGTTTTACGCGCTTAATTTTCACCGTTAAATAGGGTTGTGCCTCACGGATCCGGTTCGCCAGGTATTCTTTTATCGGATCTGACGGAAAAAGGTAATAAAAAAAGAACAGGGCCGCACAAATAATGTATATCGCCCATAAAATCCTGGTTTTAAAAATTTGCATTCAACAAAAGTTATTTGTTAACTGTTATCTGTTATTAGAATTTAAAATTTGAATGTGGCTCTAAGAGCCCTATTATATTCTATTGTTTGACCTTATTAAAAACAGATTTTTTCCCATTTACTCAAATATGCAAAACTATTAACCAATAACGAATAACCAATAACTCCCAATTGAGTTTTAACTCAATTGGGTTTTTTTTGTCTCCATGGTTTCGACTTGCAAAATTACGTTAATGAGACGCTGTTTTTTT
>JASFIU010000508.1:0-3752 GCA_050122495.1 Desulfobacterales bacterium
CTAACACAATGTTTATCTGGTGGAGGAGCTGGGCGGGAACTCATATATTTAGCCGGTTATTCTATGGCTGCGAAGAAATTTAATCACAGAATAGCGACCCTATGCCCATCGACCCCCGGTGGATTAAAACTGGCTGAAGAATACAATGTTGTCGTTATCGAAAAACCTTCGAGAAATCAGCTTGAAAGTGAAATCGAAAGGGCAGACATAACCCAAGTCAGCTGGTGGAACAATCCGGAGATTACAGATTTTTTGCATTCCTATATACCTGATACTCGACTGGTCATCCGCTATCACGTGGCTGGCCATACACCACCGCAATGCATCGTAAAAGAACATTTGGATATGGCTGATATAAACGTGATTTCCTACAACGAATTGCCTTTGCTTCAATCGTATGATGAAGCTTGGAGAAATGAACGATTTGAATGGATTCTACATGGAACCGATTTGACGCGGCTGGGCGATACGCATCATAAGCCTCATCAAACGTTTAATGTCGGATATATTGGCACCGTATCATTTATAAAGATGCATCCTGCTTATGTGAGAATGAGTAATGAAATCAATGTCCCGAATATAAAATTCGTTGTATGTGGCAACATTGAAGAAGCGTCATTACTGCAACAGGTTAATAATTTCAACGCCCAACATAAATTTGAATTCAAGGGTTACGTAAACAACATTGGAGAAATTATTTCTGAGATGGATGTTTTTGGGTATCCCCTGTGTCCGGATACTTATGCATCTACAGACCTTGTACTGCAGGAAGTTATGTATGCAGGTGTTCCTGCAGTGGTCTTTAATTACGGTGGATTGGCACAGACCGTAAAAGATGGACAAAACGGTATAATTGTTAATAGTGAAAAAGAATATAAAGAGGCTATCGAGTACTTATATAATAATCCCGCAGAACGTGAGCGGCTGGGCAAAAATGCTAAATCATATGTAGAAAAAAATCTCGGTATCCAGAATACCATAAAACAATATCATTCGGTTTACGAACGGTTGCTCGCGAAAGACAAAAGCTGGCATGAATGGGGTAAAGATGCCTGCAAACCCTTACTCGAGCAATCCATCAGCTATCAGAATATTACCGGAGAGCCTCCCGAAAGAAAAACAGCAGATATTTTTATCGCATCTTTGGGGCCATATGGAAGTTGTTTTGCCAAAAGTATGGATCTAAATTTGTCCAATCGTGTCCTGTTTAAGGCAGATGATGAAATTGCCAATGTTTCCGATATGATATATAGGATCGGTCTCTTATGGTATCGGGGATATGACCCCAAGGATGCATATCTGAATTTTTGGATCGGCCTGGTACTAAAATCCCGTCAAAATACAATGCAGGCAATGGAATTCTGGGCAAGGGCCCATGAAAATGGATTCGACCATTGGCGTTTATACTGGTACATGGCCGAATCCTTAAGGCAATGCGGCCAAGAGACAGATGCCCTAAAAGTATATCAGTATTTAGCGCGCATCAAACCGGAGTGGGAAGAAATAATCAGGCGCGTCGACCCCTCAAAAGATGTTTCTGCCATAGCAACAATTGATAAGCCACCCGCAGAAACCATTTATGGAGATATCATTTCATCATTAAAAAGCGATGAATCTAAAGAACCAAACCATATCCTTGAAGATTTTCTGAAATCCTACCCTGATTATGCGCTGGCACATAACGACTTGGGCGTTTTGTTGTACAATCAGGGAGAGAAGGAAAAAGCGCATTATCATTACCAGCAAGCGGCCCAGCTTGATCCTGAAAACATGACCTTCCAAAAGAATCTGGCTGATTTTTACTATGTTGAACTGGGTCAGGTGGAAAAGGCGCTGCAAATTTACGTTAAGGTTTTAAATGCAGACCCAAAAGATATAGAGACCTTGCTCATCTTGGGTCATATCTCTATCTCTTTGGAAAAGTTCGAAGATGCCAAAAGCTTCTACAGCAGCGTTTTAAACATAGAGCCGGAGAATGCAGATGCTAGAGAATCTCTTGAGAAATTAGAAAAATATCAATTGTCATTGGTAGCAGGACAGTCGGATCGGACAAATATAGAATTAGGTTCAAAAGGATATCTTGTTTCTGCCATTGTATCAACCTACAACGCAGAACGATTTATGCGTGGCCGTTTAGAAGATCTTGAAAATCAGACCATTGCAGACCGACTCGAAATAATCGTTGTTAACAGCGGCTCCCAGCAGAATGAAGAGAAAATTATAAAAGAGTTTCAGGAAAAATATTCAAATATTAAATATATAAAAACGAATCAACGTGAAACCGTCTATGCGGCATGGAACCGGGGTATCAAAGCTTCACAGGGTAAATATATTACCAATGCGAACACCGATGACCGACTTCGAAATGACGCACTTGAAGTCATGGTGAATACACTTGAAACGCTCCCGGAGATATCACTGGTTTATGCAGATGTCATCATCACTGAAACCGAAAATGAGACATTTAAACGCTGCACGCCGGTTGGAAACTTTAAATGGCTAAACTTTAACAGGGACGATTTGTTGAATAAAGGGTGCTTTGTGGGTCCCCAGCCCATGTGGCGCAGAGAAATTCATGATGAATATGGTTTTTTTGATGCTTCATTTGTAACTTCAGGGGATTATGAATTTTGGCTGCGCGTTTCTCAAACTTGCACATTTATGCATCTTCCCGTTCAGCTGGGGCTGTATTTACGTTCTCCGGGCAGTATTGAACACAGCAATCGGGAAAGGCAAAGAGAAGAAAATAATAAAATATTGGATATGTACCGCAAGGCTCAATCCAGCGGTAAAATCATCAGACGAATTCAAGACAGCACCTCACCGGGTGATACTGAATCAAAGAGCGAGGATATGAAATCCCCTGAAACCATCTATCAAAACATCCAAACAGAGATGGGAAATAAACCGCCTGAAGAAGTTATCCGTGAACTGGAAAAGCTGGCAGCTTCTCATCCTGAGTTCGCTCTGGCCCACAACGATCTGGGGGTTTTGCACTATCATACCGGTAATAAGGAAAAAGCGCAGCAATATTACGAAAAAGCCGTGCAGCTGGATTCAGAGAATATGGTGTTTCAAAAGAATCTGGCCGATTTTTATTTTGTTGAATTGAGCCGGATTGAAGATGCCCTTAAAATATACGTCCGCATACTGACAGCTAATCCGCAGGATGTTGAAACCCTGATGGCGACCGGGCAGATCTGCAGAGCATTGGAGAAGTTCGACGACGCCAGGGATTTTTTCAACCAGGTTCTGCAGATCGAACCGTGGAATGCCGATGCCCGCAAACAAATAGAAGAAATGGAAAAACCACTGTCAGAGGCAAATTTTGAGTCAGAGTCAGCTGAAGACGCCTACCGTAAAATTCAAGAGACGTTGAATACCTTACCCCCGGAGAAAGCTGTTGTTGAACTTGAAAAATTGGTCGAATCTTATCCGGATTTTGCGGCCGGGCACAATCAACTCGCTGTTCTGTATTATAACACCGGCGATAAAGAAAAATCCTTGCAACACTACCAGCAGGCCGCGCACTTGCAACCCGAAAATATAACGCTGCAGAAAAACCTGGCGGACTTTTTGTTCGTCGAACTGGGAAAGATGGAGGACGCCCTTCAAATTTACATAGATATCCTGGCAACCCATCCTGATGATGTTGATACCCTGTTGATCTGCGGTCATATTTGCGTAGCGCTCAAAAAATTTGACGATGCCCAAGAATACTATGAACGGATCCTGGCTTTAGAGCCCGGCCA